>DASZFN010000837.1:0-17437 GCA_035939715.1 Gemmataceae bacterium
GGCCTGATGGAATTCATCCTGACATCCGAACGGACTGCCCTGAATTTCCTGCAGCACCTCAGCGGCATTGCCACGCTCACGCGCCGGTACGTGGACGCCGTGGCCGGCTTACCGTGCCAGATCCTGGATACGCGGAAGACCATCCCGGGCTGGCGGCTCCTGGAGAAATACGCGGTGCACTGCGGCGGCGGGCGCAATCATCGCATCGGGTTGTACGACGGCATTCTCGTCAAGGATAATCATCTCGCGGCCCTGAACCGAGCGGGATTCGGCATCTACGATGCCGTCGAGATGGCTCAGAAGCTGGTTGGCGGCTCGGTGCCGATCGAAATGGAAGTAGATAATCTCGAGCAATTTGACCACGCCCTGGCGTGTCGTGCGGAGATTATCCTGCTCGACAACATGTCGCTGGAAGACCTTCGCGAGGCAGTGCGTCGCAGGGATCTGGAGAAGTCGCGGATGGATCCTCATACTCGAGAAGTGCTGCTTGAAGCTTCTGGCGGCGTGACTCTGGAAACGGTACGTGCGATTGCCGAGACCGGCGTGGATCGCATCAGCGTCGGCGCGTTAACTCATTCTGCAGCGGCGCTCGACATTGCCCTGGATTATGTGCAGGATTGACATCATGCACACCGATGCCGCGGAAGAGCTGAACCCCTACGACGAATGGCGCCTCCCGACCCACCGTCTGGGCCGCCGCGTGCTCCTCTATCATAAAGTGGACAGCACCAACACGCGTGCTGCGGCTCTCGCGGGCGAGCCGGCGAACGATGGTCTGGTGCTTTTGGCGGACGAGCAAACAGCGGGACGCGGCCAGCACGGGCGGATCTGGACCTGCGCGCCGGGCGCGGGCGTACTCATGTCGGTGCTTCTTTTCCCAGCGCCGCAACTGCGCCGGCCTGTGATTCTTGCCGCCTGGGCTGCCACCTCGGTCTGCGAGACGATTCGCCATGTCACCGGTTTGCAAGCACGCATCAAATGGCCCAACGACGTGCTGGTGCGCGGCCGCAAGGTGTGCGGCATTTTGATCGAACAAAGGACCGGGGTTAGGTCAGAGGTCAGAAGTCAGAGGTCGGAAGCCAGAGGTCAGAGGTCAGAGGTCAAGAAAGACTCTTCCCTGCCCGCTGGCCCAAAACCCCCGCTGCCTGACCCCCAATCCCTGACCACGGATTTCACGGTGGCCGGCATTGGCTTGAACGTCTTCCAAACCACAGAATCGTTGGCAGAGGCTGGGCTGCCCCAGGCGGGCTCGCTGGCGTTTTTCACCGGCGGGCCGCTGAATCGCCGGGATGTCGCCCGGCAACTGATCGTTGAGCTGGATGAAGCCTATGAGCGACTGTGCCAGGGAGATCTGGCTAGCCTGGAAGCGTGCTGGCGATGGCGAACCGGCTTGCTGGGCCAGCACGTGCTGATCGAGTGCCAGGACGGCAACCATCGCGGCCGGCTGCGTGAACTTTCGTGGGACGCCCTCATCCTCGAACAGGCCAAAGGCGAACCGCTGTGCCTGCGGCCCGAGATGGTCAAGCATGTCACGCGGCTGAGTGGGAAGTAGGCAAGGCAGAAGGTTAGTGGTGAGTGGTTAATAGTGGAATGGTGAACGGTGCGTTTTGTGCGCGCGGGGAATAGTTGGTAGACTGTGGGCTATGAATTCCCGGGGAACGAGTCGGTGCACTTCCTTACCGAGGAGGCAGTACTCGGTACTCAGTACCCAGTACGCAGTACTCAATACTCGGTACTCAGGAGTCGATACCCGGTGCCCGGTCCTATGTCTCCTCGTCGCCATCCTTCTTTCTGCCGGTTGCGGTCACCGGCCGCCGGCCCCGCCGCCCGTCCCTACCGACGAAGATCCCCGCATCTCCTTCGCCACGCCGTACCGCAACGTTCGCCCGGAAGTGAAATATGTCGGCGACAAGGTGTGCGCCAGGTGTCACACCAAGATTGCCGAAAGCTATCGGCGCCATCCCATGGGTCGGGCGCTGGCGCCGGTGGCCGATGCCATCGGCCAGGAACGGCTCGACAAGGCGGCAGGCAATCCCTTCGACAAGCTCGGCCTGGAGTTTTCGGTCGAACGCCAGGGCGACCGCTTGCTTCACAAGGCCACGCGCCGGGATGCCCAGGGACGTACGCTGTCCGAACTGAATGCGGAAGTGCAGTTCGTGCTCGGCTCAGGGACGAACGGCAAGTCGTACCTGATCGGCGGCGACGGCTTCCTTTTTCAGTCGCCCATTAGCTGGTTTGCCCAAAAGAAAATCTGGGACCTGTCTCCCGGGTTCGGCAACTTATATCCTCGCCAACGGCCTGTCACGGCGGATTGCCTCTTCTGCCACTGCAATCGCGCCCTTCCCGACGAACATGCCCTCAATCACTATCGGCAGCCTATTTTTGAAGGCTACGCCATCGGCTGCGAGCGTTGCCATGGGCCGGGAGAGCTTCACGCTCTCAGGCGAAGCAAAAACGAAGAGGGCGCGGAAGCAGACTACACCATCGTCAACCCGCGGCGCCTGGAAACTCACCTGCGCGACCAGGTCTGCGAGCAATGCCATCTGCAAGGAGAAGACGCCGTCGTCCGCCGCGGCCGGGGGGCGTTTGATTATCGGCCGGGCTTGCCGCTTTATCTGTTCCTGTCCGTTTTCGTGCGCAAGCCGGAGCTGAATGAAAAACACAAGGCCGTGAACCAGGTGGAGCAGATGTACGAAAGCCGCTGCTACCAGGCCAGCAAGGGGGAGCTGGGCTGCATCTCCTGCCATGACCCGCATCGCCTGCCCGCCGCGGCAGAGACTGTCGCTTATTATCGTGAACGGTGCTTGACGTGCCATCAAGAATCAGGGGTCAGGAGCCAGGGGTCAGGGGTTAAGGGGCATAGTTCGGGCGGCGAGGTCAAGGGATGTAGCATGGCCCTGGAGCAACGGAAAAGCCTGCAGCACGATAGCTGTATTGCTTGCCATATGCCCCGGAGCGGCAGCTCGGATATTGTCCACACCGCAGTGACCGATCACCGCATTCTGCGCAAACCCGAGACGGACGGCGTTTCCAGGCAGCCTCCCCGGTTAGCTCCCGGCGAGGCGCCGATTGTGAACTTCCATCAGCGTTACCTGGCCGCGGATGATAAGGATAGCGCCCGCGACCTGGGAATAGCCCTGGTGCGCATGGGCCGCGCGCATCCAGACGATCGCGGCGAATTGTGCCGGCTGGCCTTGCCGCTGCTCGAGACGGCTGTCGCCACGTGGCCGGAGGATGTTGCGGCGCATGAAAGTCTGGCTTATGCGCTGTGGTCGCAAGGGCGAACCAAAGAGGCCTTCGAAGCCTATCAGGCAGTGCTCCAGAAGGTTCCGCAACGCGAGCAATCTTTGCTGGATGCGGCGACCATTAGCGAACAATTAGCCGAGGAAGATCAGGCCATCGATTTCTGGAGACGCGCGGCAACGGTCAACCCCTGGTCGGCCATGGCCCACTACCGTCTGGCCCAGCTGCTGGCGCAGCGGCAGCAGTGGGACGAAGCCATCGCCGAAGGCGGCAAAGCCGTGCACATCTTGCCTTCGGTTATTGAGCAGCGCGTCTTGCTCATCGACTGCTATTTGCGCGCCGGCCGGAAGGAAAAAGCCCGCGCGGAATTCACGGCGATCGAGATCCTGAACCCTGCTGAGCTGGACGTGCTGCGGCGCTGGTTTACCGAACGGAACCAGTAAGCGGGTGCCGCCCGAAGCGCCAGGAGCCCTGCTGTCGGAGTGTCTTGGCCTCAGCGTTTAACTTTTCCAAGAATTCTTTGCCTTACCGCGGCCGCAGGGTTACAATCCGGGTTGCCTGTCCCCTATTCCTCTCCCTTCATGGAGGCTGAGCCATGATGACGAGCTACATGGTGAACTGCCCGCATCCCGGCTGCCGATGGTTTGGCAGCTTATTGCCCCGTAACGGTTTGGACGCCTGGACCGGGCCCAAGCCGACGCGGGTGATCGTTGTCTTCCAGTGTCCGGAATGCGGCGGCGAATGGCGGGCGCGCATTGTGGGCGATGACGTGGTGCCGTTGCCTTTGAGCGAGGCACTGTCCAGGTCGACATGAGAGCTTGCGCACGTAGTTCGCAGACAGCGCGTGGGCGTCACGGCTTCTCTTCTGAAGGCGGTTGCCGCGCTCGTTCCGGTCTGCGTTCTCTCCAGTATTCGAGTGCAGAAGTCTGACCCAGCCAGTAGGCCGTCAACCCGCCGAGAGCGATGAGGATTAGCTTGATTGGCACAAGCCAATAAAAATGTGCAAGAAAGAATTTCAAGCTCTCATCTTGCACGAATGGTGCATGACTCCACTCGCAATACAGTCCAAATGCCAGCGCTGCAAGTCCACAGGCGACGCCGAGTAGTTGAGAGCGGTGCAGGGAAAATACGCCACAACCGAAGCCGATCATGGCCCCTGGCAAAACGAGTGCGTTGAAGCCTTGGCCCAGGATCCACCAATAGATGTAATAGCCCGCTATTCCGCCAAGAACGGCCCCCACCAGGCCAAGCAGCGCGGCGCGGATTCTGTTGAAAGCCATGTCCTTGCCTGACCTCCTGCATGTTTCAGCTGCGTGGGCGGACCTTCAGGATTCTCGCCGGATGGCCGCGTGGCTTCAAGTCGAAACCGGGTACGATACAATTCGTGAGTCAGGCAATTCCGATCCTGGAGAGTGAAGCAATCGGTCAGGATCAGAATCCTGATCAACGAAATATGCCGCCGCTTGTCCTCATCAACGCCGTCGGTTTGACCTCGCGATGGTTGGCCCACGCGCCGCGCTTGCAGGCGTTGGCACAACGCGGCTGGCTACGATCGCTTCGCGAAGTGGTCCCCGCCGTTACCTGCACGGCTCAGGCCACTATCCTTACCGGCCAAACACCGCAGCGACACGGCATCGTCGCGAACGGTTGGCTCTGGCGCGATACCGGCGAAGTACGTTTCTGGCAGCAGTCAAACCGTTTGATCGAGGCGGAACCGCTATACGTTACGGCCCGGCGGCAGGCGGCGCAACAAGGACGGGCATTCCGCTGCGCCAAGCTGTTCTGGTGGTTCAACCAGGGTGCCGCGGTCGATTGGAGCGTCACGCCCAAACCTCACTATGGCGCGGACGGCAACAAGGTCTTCGGCATCTACGGCACGCCTGAAGGATTGACGGAGCGGCTGGAACGCCAGCTGGGTCCGTTTCCCTTCCACGCCTTTTGGGGCCCGATGGCAGGGCTGCCCTGCACGGAGTGGATCGCCGAGTGCGCTGCCGAGGTGCTGCAAAGCGAGCGACCGGATCTCACGCTGGTCTATCTGCCTCATCTCGATTATGACCCGCAGCGCTTTGGTCCCGAAGGCTGCGACATGCCGCGCCTGGTGGCAGAGCTGGACAGGGCGGCGGCGCCGCTCCTGGATAAAGCAGAGCAACTGGGGGCGCGTGTTTGGGTAGTCAGTGAGTATGGCCACTGGAGGGTCGGCCGTGCCGTTCTGCCCAACCGCGCGCTGCGGCAAGCCGGCCTGTTGACGGTGCGCCAGGGCCCTTTCGGCGAAACGCTCGACACCTTTGCCAGCCGCGCCTTCGCGGTCTGCGACCATCAGCTGGCCCACGTTTACATGAATGATCCGCATGCCCTGGCAAAGGCGCGGGATGTGCTCGCGGCCCTTCCTGGGGTGGCGCGTGTGCTCGCCGGAGCAGAGCGCGCGGACCTGGAACTGGCGCACCCACGCTCCGGTGAGTTGATCGCCCTGTCCCAGCTGGATGCCTGGTTCGCCTACCCTTTCTGGCTCGACGATCGCCTGGCGCCGGACTACGCGCGCACGGTCGATATCCATCGCAAGCCAGGCTACGATCCGTGCGAGTTGTTCTTCGACCCCAGACTGTGGTGGCCGCGCGGCCGTGCCCTGCTGCGGCTGATCCAAAAGAAACTGGGCTTTCGTACTCTTTTCGATGTTGTACCGCTGGCGCCGGAGCTGGTCCGAGGCAGCCATGGGCTTCGGGCCGTGCAGCCTTTGGATTGCCCCGTGCTCATCGGGGACGGGGCGGCGCCGGCTGAAGGCGAGCTGGCCATGACGGAAGTGAAAGGCCTGGCCATGCAAGCGCTGGGATTGGAACACAGATAGTACCGTTTCAGCCAGTCCCACGCCGCGCTGGTTGGATCGCGTAGGGGCAAAAATCCGGCAAAATCGCTACACCCCGTCAGGCTGGGGCCCGGTTGCCTTGCAAAGAGGGGACCCGTGCACCCGCTCTCCTCTCATAGCGAAGATATCGCCAAGAACCGGAGACGTTGCCATTTCCTATGCTACGTTTCCCTATATGGCCCAATCTCAAACTACCTTAAGGATCTCTGAAGCCCAGCTGCGCAGCCATTATTTCGGAAACCGGGCGCTCGTCATCCTCGCCGTTTGTACCGCTCTGGGAGGAGTCTTTCTGGTATTCGGCTGCCTGTTCTTCAAGGCGGAACAACGCGGCAACAAGAACAGCGTGCTGGCGACGGGAAGAATTACCGACAAGGGCCGTCGCTCAGACACCAACCGAACAGCGGACGGGGACATCCAGTGGACGTACTGGATCATCTACCGTTATCGGGACGAAGAAGGCCGGAGCTACGAGAACCGGGAAACCCTCGACTTTGCCGACTGGGAGAAAGTGCAAAAGGGCGACTCGATGGCGATCGAATATCCGCATGGCGATCCGAAGGCCAGCCGGAAGATGCTCAATTATGCGCCGAGCAACCGTAACATGCCGGTGTTTTGTCTCATCGTCGGCACCCTGTTAAGCGCGGGCAGCAGCCTGATCGCCGTGACCCGTTGGCTGACATCTTACCGGCGCGCGCGGCGTTTGCGGGACGGCATTGCGGTGCCGGGGGAAGTGCTCGAGCGCGTTCGCCGTAATTTCCCACAGGTCGCCGATTTCGTGCAATACCGCCTCGCCTATCGCTTCGCCGACGCCGACGGCACCGAACGGACGGGCAAGACGCCGTGGCTGGCACGCGACGTCGCCTGCCAGTTCGCCGCCGGCGATCCCATTGTCGTGGTCCAAGATCCAAAGCAGCCGTCCCATCATGAGGCGGATGTCTTTCAAGTCCGCAGTGATGAAATGGCCGCCACCTGATGCTAAATCAGTGTGCGTGCTGCTTCACGTCGTAACACCAAACCATATCCTGCTCGCGCAAATACATCTTGCCGCCGACCACCACGGGGTGCGCCCAACTCTGCCGGCCGGCGTTCGGGATGTGAAAACTGCTGATCTCCTTGTAACTGTGGGGCGACGCTTCGACCAGGGCCATGATGCCGTTGTCGTAGCGGAAATACAGGCAGCCGTCCGCATAGGTTACGGCCGCTGAGCCGGAGCCGGCGCCGCCGTTTTCCCTGCGCCAGCGAATCTCGCCGGTCTTGACCTCGGCACAGAACGGATGGCCGCTATCGTCGCGGTCGCCGTACACATAGTCGCCGACGACCACCAGTCCGCCATGTTTGTTCCGCAGTTCGGGTTTGTAGTAGACCTCGTGAACCGCGACATCCTCTCCCGACGGCACGAGCTGGAGAAGAGCACCTCCCATCCCGTAACCGGCAGAGCAGAAGACCTCCTTGCCCAGGACAATGGGCGTGGGAATATTGGCGGTGTTCTTGGCGAACTTGTCATACTTCCAGAGAAATCGGCCGTCCTTGGCGGCAACGCCCACCACGCCGCTCGCCAGAAGCTGAATGTACTGACGGATGCCCCCGACCTCGGCGACGACAATGGAACTGTAGCCGGCCGTGGGGTCATCGACCGGCGCCGCGCACTTCCAGACAACGTCTCCGGTCATCTTGTCAAGGGCCACGATCGTGGCATCGGCGGCGCCGGGAGTGCACACGAGCTTGTCACCGTCCACGAGGGGAGACTCTGTGTAGTTCCAGCCGCCGTAATGGCCGCCGAAGTGCTTCTGGAAATTCTTGCGCCAGTTGACGGAGCCCGTCTTCGTATCCAGGCAGACCAGATCGCCTTCCTGGCCGATGCCGTAAACCCGATCGCCATCCACCGTCGGCGTGCAGCCCAGGTTGCCGCCCGGCCTGCCGACCTTCGTGGACCACAAGATCTTGCCGTTCTTGCCGTCGAGAGCGAACAGGAAGCAGGAGGCGCCTTTGTTCCCCATCGTATAGACCTTGCCGCCCGCTACCGCGACACTGGAGAAGCCGGAGCCAACTCCTTTCGCCTGCCATACGACCGGCGGTCCGGCCTGCGGCCATTTCTTCAGCAGCCCCGTGTCCGCAGAAATATCGTCTCGTTTGGGGCCGCGAAATTGCGGCCATTCCGCGGTTTTGGAATTGACGTCCGCCGAATGGAGTTCGGCGGCCGCCAGCAACCACATACTGCAAAGAATGACCCAGCGCCTCATCAGTCGATTCTCCTCTCATTTCGACGGTTGTAAGTATCCCGCCAGCCAGCGCGCGGCTTGCGGCGGCACGCGGTCGGCGGCTGTATCGCCGCGAGCCAGCTCAAAGGCCACACCCAGCAAGCGCGGGCCCTGCGGATCCCGGGCGTCACAAATCGCTTGCTTTCCCCAGCATTCGCCATACGCCACCAGGTTGAAACGCTCCACACTCTTGTTGCGCACGTCGTAGGTCAAGTAGCCAAGGAGTTGGACCTCAAGACCACGGCCGGTTTTGACCGACTGCATCTGCTCTGCCAGCAGCGCCGTCCCCTCGACGCGAACTTTGAGCCTGGCCTGGCTGCTCTCTTCCACTACTGCTGTAAGCGATCCGGCGCGGATCTGCTCGCGCGACCAGGCAAACGGCTCGCCGGCCGTGCTGTCCACGAGATGGAAGCGAAACAGGCGTTCGCGAACGGTATCCGGAACAGAAACCTTGTCCCCAGGCACGGCTTGGGCCGGAATCAGAGCCTTCCACTCGGATTCGGTCAGCCAGACATGGTCGCGCTGAGCCTCGCGTAAGGCTCCATTCGTCTTGTGTTTGTGGGCGCACAGGCCGCCGTTTTCATCGTGGTCCAGGAGGCGGGTGTAGACATTAAGTATCAGTCCCCCCGGTGGCGGGACTTGCGTGAAGCGCGGGTCAATGTCTGCGTCGGGAATCTGAACCGCGCCGGGCTGGCGATCAGCCTCGGGAAGCTTTTTCCAGTTCTGCAGCGCTTCGCGGAGGGAATTGCGCGTTACGGCCGGCAACTGCCCGGCGTTCTTGAAGGAAAGCAGCTTCCCGGCGGCCGTCAGACAGTAGATGCCTTGCCGGGTGGAGCCACCGTTCAGGTCGTGACTGCCCCGGCCGGCCTGGTCGGAGACCTTGCGGAAGAACTCCCCCTCGGCGTCCTGACGGCGGCGCTGGTACCAGTCATCGCCGGCCACCGGCACAAAATACGTCCGCGCCAGGCGGATGACTTCGGGATCCGAGAAGGCGAGCACACGGCCCGCCACGCCGTTGTTTCAGGTGCAGCCCAGCGGATTGCCGTCCATCTCCCAGAGCAGGATCGGCTTGCCCGCTGCGGCCGCCTGCTTACGCGCTTCCCACAGGCTGGATAGCCAGGGAATCTCGGTCCACTTCGCTTCATCGGCGTGAGGACGAATCAACTCATGCAGCCGCTGAAAATCCCCGGCCGTGATGCGTTCGGCCGCTCTGGCCGAAGACAGGCCGAAAAGCGTGCCGGTTATCACGATCGCCATGAACGCACGGTCCCGTGTCATTCCTTGCCGTCTCCTTCAGTTGCCAAGCATCTGCAGCAACGGCTGCCACACGGCAGCAGCGTAGATCTCGTAACCCAGCAAGCTGGGATGGATGTAGTCCGGCATCAACGGCGAGGCGATGGACCCATCCGCTTGCAAATACGCGCTGCCGAAGTCCACATATTGTATGCGCTTGCCATCCGCAAGCCGAGCGAGGGAGGCATTGACCTGGGCGATTCCGGCACGCAATGGGTCTGCCGGGCTTTGCCGGCGCGGCAAAATACCGAGCAGCAAGATTTTGCTGCGCGGCAACTGACCCTGTATTTCCTGGACGATCTTGGTAATCCCAGCCGTCACGGCAGGTGGGCTTTGCCCGACGCCCAGGTTGTTGCTGCCGATCATGAGCACAACCACGGCGGGGTCGGCCAGGGCGACCTGCCCCGTCTCCACTTGCCACAGCACCTGTGAGGTCATCGTGCCCGAGACGGCAAAGTCCGCCGCAGACAGCGGCGCCAGGTAGTTGTTCCAGATCGGCGCGCCCGCGCCGTTGGCGAACCAGTCGGTAATCGAATCGCCCAGAAACAAGACAGCAGGATGATTCCCCGACAGCAAACGCGCTTCATTCTGCTGTTCGCGCTCCATCCAGTAGGCGTTGCTGCCGTCATTGAGCGGCAAAGGAGTCGTGGCCAAC
Source organism: Gemmataceae bacterium (assembly GCA_035939715.1). Classification (GTDB taxonomy): domain Bacteria; phylum Planctomycetota; class Planctomycetia; order Gemmatales; family Gemmataceae; genus DASZFN01. The sequence continues at coordinate 10,310 of DASZFN010000837.1, forward strand.
GCATCAGGGTACTGTGGAACACTCGGCGCAGCCAGGGGATGGCCGGGGAGAGCGGGCGACGGATTCCGCGCACCACGCGCCTTCGCCGCCGCGGAACTCTGCGATGTGCGCGCAGCGCTCGTGGACGCGGGATTCCCGGCGTGTGGGCTACTGGTGCTGCGGCCGAATGGACCGGCGAAGACATCAAGAAAGCCGTGTCTCCCTGCCCTGCCTTGTTCCACCGTAAAGCTCGTCTCGATGTCATGGTCCGTATCGTCCTGAGCCCGCCGGCGCGTGTTGGACGACTTTGGTCGTCCGATCACAAAGTCGCGTATTTCTTGAGCACTCAAGAAGCCATCCCGGTTTCGATCGATTTCCTGAAACAAATCCGGCGCCTGTCCCGCGCTTTTCCACTCCTGCAGGCTGATCCTGCCATCGCCGTCGCTATCCAATTCGGCGAGCCAGGCAGAAATGCTATCGTCCAGTCCGGCAGAAAAGCCAATGTTCAAATCATCTCCCTGGCTAGTAAGGGACATGCCAATTTCCGTACTGCGCCGGCTGGCTGCCGCTGTTGCTTGCCTGTTACCCCTGTCCTGCCGCAAAGTGCCGAACCCAGCAGTATTGGACCGGGTTCGCAACCCGGGCTCAGTTCGACCGGCGCCATCGTATGTTGGCAAATCGGTGGCGAACAGATTGTCCCACACATTAGCGGCGTCCTGCGCGACGTGCCTGGAACTCTTGGGGAAGCCCAAAAGAAAGCCGGCCCGGCGAGGATGGGTGAGGGTCCAGGCAGGCACGAGCAGCAGCGCCGCCAGGACTATCCACAGCAATATCTCGGTTCGGTCGATGGCAGATTGATGTTGCGACATAGCGGTGTCTCGACGAGGCAAACCTGCGCGGGTAGTTCTGATGTTAACAGCCGGCCTTGCGAAACGCCAGCGGCGCGAAGAGCATTGCGAGGCACTCTGTGTGACACTTGCCAAGATTTTATTGGGCCTTGTCCACCAAGCGCGACAACAATAGCCGGCATGGCTGCTGTCACTTCGCGCCTGAGCTTCTCTGGCGGTACCCTCGTATTGGAGGGCATCGGGCCCGGCGCTGCGAAGCAGTTGTTCCCGCCGCAGACATGGATTTGGGACCGCCGCGTGAGCGCCTGGCGCTGCGCGGCCCTGCAATACCTGGCCGTGCGTCGCGTTCTGCGCGGCAGCGGCTTGGCCCATGCGGATGTCGTTCCACAGTGGCGACGTATCGAGTGGCCGAATGTCCGGCTGCCGCCGCTAAGGGCCGAGCAACAAGCCGCACTGGCGGCCTGGAAAACCACCGGCCGCGGTGTGCTGGCCATGCCGACGGGCACCGGCAAGACCGAGATCGCGCTGACCATCATGCAAAGGACGGCTGTGTCTACGCTGGTGGTCGCCCCCGTGCGCGACCTGATGTACCAGTGGCACCGGCGAATTTTGCAGGGGCTCGGCTACGATGCAGGAGTAATCGGCGACCAGGTCTTCCGCGTCGAGCCCGTGTCAGTGACCACCTATGACAGTGCCTCCATTCACATGGAGCGTCTCGGGGCCAATTTCGGCCTGATCATCTTCGATGAGTGCCATCACCTGCCGGGCGACGTCCGCCGGGACGCCGCGCGCATGTGCGCCGCGCCCTGGCGATTGGGACTGACCGCCACGCCCGAGCGCGCCGACGGCCGCCATCTGGACCTCGATCAACTGATCGGTCCCATCGTGTATCAATTGTCGATGACGGCAGTGCGCGGCCAGACACTGGCCGGCTATGAGGTGGTGCGCATCCCGGTCTATCTCTCCGACCAGGAGCAAGCTCGCTACGACGCTCTGTCTGGGACCGTGCGCCGTTACGTGGCCATGCGGCGGAAAACTGAGCCGACGTTTTCCTGGCAAGACCTGTGTGGGGAAACGGGCAGGGAGCCTGCGGCACGCCAGGCGCTGCGCGCCTACTTTGCCCGAAAAGCAATCGAGGATCGCGCGGCCGAGAAATTGCGCGTGCTGGAGGACATCTTTCGCTTGCACGCGGGCAGTACTATCCTCGTCTTTGCCGGCTCCAATGCCATGGCGCGCGATGTCTCCCGGCGCTTTCTGATCCCCTGTCTCTTGAACCATTGCGCGAAGAAGGAACGGCTCGACATTCTGGAAGGGCTGCGCGACGGTGTTTATCCCGCGCTGGTGGCCAACCAGGTTCTCGATGAGGGCGTAGACGTGCCGGAAGCGAAGGTAGCGGTAGTCATTGGCGGCACGGCTTCCACGCGCCAGGCCAAGCAGCGCCTCGGCCGAATCCTGCGCAAGACGGGCAATGCGCAGGCCACGTTGTATGAGGTTGTTTGTGCGGCCACGAAAGAAGAGGCGCGGTCGCGCCGGCGAAGGGACAGCGATGCTTACGAAACAACTCGCCATCGCCGACTATGACAAAGGCCGCGTATTACCCGATCGGCTGAGCCGCAAGAGCCACGCGCAATACACGGCCTGTGCGGAGCGGATGCTTCAGATCTATCGGCGCGGCATCGGCCGCACGCGCCGGGACTTGCACCTTGCAGTACACGCGGTCCTGGCCGAGGAAGTCGACTGTCCCGGCCGGCGCATTGACGCTTTCTGCAAATTGCTCGATGATGTCAGCACGTTTGCGAAAGGACGTCATGGCCAGGCCGCTGCCTTGCGCAAGCAGATATTCCGGCAAGCCGCGCCCCTGCATCCTCTGGTGAGCAGCGCAGACCGTTTGTGCAAGCACACGGAAGCAACGGCCAAAGCCTTGATTGCTGCGGAACTTGGCCGGTCCTGGGAAGAGATCGATCAACAGCTCTATGCGGATGTGCCGGAATGCCACCGGCTGGAAGCATTCCGAGGCTACGCGAGCGGCGCAGCACTGCTGGCGCGCTACAACGTCGCGCAAGTTCAGGTTGCCCTGTTCCGGGCCGTCGAAATGATCATCTGGGCGACGGCCGATTTCAAGATCATCTTGCGTTACGCCAAGCTGGCCGGCTTGATGCACACTATCCGCAAGCTGAGCGAGGGTCGCTACGAAATCCGTCTAGATGGACCCGCCTCTGTGCTCCGGGGCACGCACCGCTATGGCGTGGCCATGGCCAAGTTCCTACCCGCCCTGCTTGCTTGTCGGGGCTGGCGGATGCACGCCGTTCTGCAGACGCGCCGCGCCGGCTGCCTCATCAGCCTCGACCTATCGCCGGACGATCATCTCACGAGCCATCTGCCGGCCCCGGAAGAGTTCGATTCCCGCGTGGAGAAACAGTTCGCGAAGCGCTGGGGCGAGAAGCGGGAAGGCTGGTCGCTGCACCGCGAGGGCGAAATCCTGCACCAGGGACAGAAAGTCTTTGTTCCAGACTTCGTGCTTCGCCACGAGGATGGCCGAGCCGTGCTCCTGGAGATCGTCGGTTTCTGGACGCCGGAGTACCTGCAGGCCAAGCTCCAGACTTTGCGCGCCTTTCAGGATCACAAGATCCTGGTGGCCGCAGCCAAGCCGGCAAGCCGGCACATTGCCGACCTGCCAGCGGAGACAATCCATTACAAAACGGCTCTGCGGCCGGAAGCTGTGCTGGCCCAGCTGCGGGAATCAATCTAATTCGGCCATCAGTTCGCCACCAGAACCAGCACTGATTGCTCGTCATGCTGAAATTCCGTCGTCTTCAACCGCCTAAGTGCCTGCCCTGGCGAAGAACCAGTCCCGCAAGTCCTGGTCAGGCATCGACTCCGCAGCCTCACGAGAGAAGCGCTGGCGACCATGCAGACGCCAAACCGTGTGCGGCCTCATTCGCCACAGCCGATGTCCTTCAGGTCGAACTTGTCGGATCGGCGTAGCTCGCTTGTTCATTCAGAGAGGCATTGTAGGGCATGCTAGCGTTGCCCACCCTGGGCGAGGTAAATCGCTTCGGCAAAGCCTGCGAACACAAACAGCGCCGCCACTCTTGTGATCAATGTTGCTCTCATTACGACCTCACTGCCGTGTCTCGGCGGCATCGCGGTCCGCGGTGTGGTTGCACGTCTCTCCGTTCTCGTATAGGCTAGGCCCGTCGAAGCGAAACCAGCCATCGCCACCGTTCGCCGGGGCATGATCATGAGACAACCGTTCTTTCTTTCAACCCTGTGCGCGGGCTTGTTCTCGATTTCCTCGAGCATGCTCGGCGCGTTCAGCATGGAAACAAGTGAACAGTTGTGGGAAGCGGCCCGCAAGGGCGACAACAAGGTAGTGGAGGCGCTGCTCGCGCAGGGCGCGGACGTGAACGCACGGTCTGACTTCGGCGCCAGCGCCCTGTGGTTTGCTGCCTACAAGGGGCAGGCCGCGACGGTGGCCTTGCTCCTCGAGCACAAGGCGAACCCGAACACCCTGGACGGCGTGTGGGGCATGACGCCCATGCAGCTTGCGGCGGAAGCGGAGAAACCAGAGGCCGCGGTCAAGATGATCAAATGCCTGCTCGCCGCCGGCGCGGATGCCGATGCGGGGCTCATGGAAGCGCTCTCCGGCGGCCGCGCCGAGATCATTCGCGCCATCCTGGATTCAGCGAAACTCAAGCCGGAGACGCTCGGCGCGGCCCTCTTCCTAACGCCTGCCAAACAAGCGGAGACCGCCAAACTGCTCAAGGCAGCGGGAGCAAAGCCTCTACCCGCTTCGTCGGCCGCTGCTCTCAACAAGCTCAAGGGTTACGAGGGGGCGTATGAGACCCATAACGGGATGAAGCTTACCATCGCGCTCCGTGAGGGACAGCTCACAGCCAGTTCTGCTTACGGCGACAGTTATGTTTTGAAAGCAAGCGACACCGACAAGCTCCCCGCCATTGGTTGTCCGTACGTATCATTCGCTTTCGACCGAGACAAGAGCGGAAAGGTGATCCGGGCGACTCGGCGCCGGGGCACCGTCGAGTTGCCGTTCGAGCGTTCGGCGAGCGGCAATGGCGTCGCTTCGGCTCCGCTGAAGCCGGCCGCTGAAGACGAGTCCGTGGCGGTGTCAGCGCCGCGGCCGTGGCCGTCCTTTCGCGGTCCGGGAGCTGCCGGAGTCGCCGATGGCCAGCATCCGCCGACCTCATGGAATGTCAAGAATGGCACGAATATACGCTGGAAAGCGGACGTTCCGGGCCTGGCGCACGCGAGCCCGATCGTCTGGGGCGATCGGCTCTTCCTGACGACTGCGTTAAGCAGCGATCCAAAAACGGAGTTCAAGGGTGGCCTGTACGGCGCCGGCACGTCCGCCTCGGACACCTCGAAGCATAGCTGGCGGATTTATTGCTTCGCCGCTCAGGACGGCCGGCTCCTTTGGGAGAGGACGGCGCACGAGGGCGTGCCGAAATTCAAGCGGCACATCAAGTCGAGCCACAATAACCAGACTCCGGCCACCGACGGCAAGCACGTCGTGGCCTTCTTTGCATCGGAAGGGCTGTATTGCTTCGACTTCGAAGGCAAATTGCTGTGGCGCCAGGACCTGGGCGCCATTAACGTGGGCGCTTTCAACGATCCGGCGCTGGAGTGGGGCGCCGCCAGCTCACCGATCATCTACAAGGACATGGTGATCGTGCAGTGCGATCGCCAGAAAGAGTCCTTCATCGCCGCTTATGCCATCGAGACCGGCAAGCGTGTGTGGTTAACGCCGCGCGATGAACGGCCATCCTGGTCGACGCCCACGGTCATCGAGGGATCGGCACGCGACGAACTGGTCGCCTGCGGCGCCAGGTTCACGCGCGCCTATAATCCGATGACGGGCAAGGAGCTATGGCGGCTTGGCCCGCATTCGGAAATCCCGGTGCCGGCGGCTTTCGCCGCGCAGGGGCTGGTTTTCATCGCGGACGGCTACCATCCCATTCAGCCGATCTACGCGGTTGTTCCCGGCGGTTCGGGGGATATTTCGCCCGCATCAGGATCGAGTGCCAACCTGGCGTGGTCGACGAAGCGTGGCGGCCCCTACATGCCGACGCCCATCGTCTGCGGACGTCATCTCTACACCTGTTCGAACAACGGTATGTTGACTTGCTACGACGCGCGCACGGGCCAGCAGGTTTACAAGAACCGCCTCGGCGGTTCGAATGGCTTCAGCGCCTCGCCCGTGGCAGCCGACGGCCGGATTTACTTGGCCGGGGCGGAAGGCGATATCCGCGTGGTCAAGGCAGGGGCGGAGTTTCAGCTCCTGGCCGACAACAAAATGGGCGAGCCGTGCATGGCCACGCCGGCGATCTCCAATGGCATGATTTTCGTGCGCACGCAGCATTGCCTGTACGGCATCGGGCGCGCGCAGAGCAGCCGCGCGAACAGAGCCGCTGGCGGCGACTGAGTTTGTCCGACGCTGATTAGTTTCTGCCGCTCCGCCGTGGTGAGTGCGTTGGCGATCTCGCCGGCGTAGATCGACGGCGCGATCAACTCGTGGATTTCTGCTGGAGCCGCAAGAGTGTGCCACGCATGGCACCCGGCGTTTTCAATCCCAAAACTTTATCGACCAATAAACATAACGTCCAGGAGCTGCGGACCGCCTCCGGGAGCGGCTTCGCGCGTAATCACGATCACATGATCGGTCTTGGTATCCAGCGTGCAGGTTTTGCCGCCGGCTTTGGTTTTCACGGTTTCTTCCAGCACGAATTCCGTGGGGCTGTTTTCCTTGATGACGCTCAGCGTGCCATTGCCGTGCGAACTAAAGGCCTCCATGGTGCGAGGATTGAAGGCTGCACCGTCGCTGCTGCCGGCCAGAGGCAGGGTGGTGATGATTTTGCCATCGACTGCACTGAGGATGACACAAGTGGGCGTGCCACCGCGTCCGCCGCGACACATCGCGAAAAGAATGTGGTTCTTGGTATCGATGGCCAGGCCCGCCGGCCCGTTGCCCTTTTCACCGAGGTCGAAATGGCCGGTCACCTTGAGGGTTTTGGCGTCCATCACGGCGATGTGGTGCGCGTTGGCTACGTCAAAATAGAGATGTCCCTCGCCGTCCGACGCGCCTTGCTCGACGGCGGCATTGGCGCCGTTCGGGCCGATGGCCTCCACCTTGCCGACGATTGAACCGTCCTTGGAATCGACCACGAGGAGGTTGGGCGCACGGTGACTCAGAATAAAAAAGTGGTGGGTCGGGGCGTCGAAGATATAGCCGTCCGCACCCGGCGCCGGAATGGTCTTGATCGCTTCGAGTGTCTTCGTGTTG
>DASZFN010000838.1:0-8148 GCA_035939715.1 Gemmataceae bacterium
TTCCTTGCACCACGGGCTTGACAAAACCTTCTCCATAGATGGCAAACTGGCAAACTCATCTGGAGACGGTCCCCAGATGCGCCGCTTCGGCGTCCGATGCATGCGGGATGTTGTGTGTTGTGTGTCGCAGCGCAATGCAATCCATTATCCCCCTTACCTGTGAGCTCACCGTGGCAGCATGATGGTGTTACTCGCCGCCACGGACTCAGCGCCGCACTACCACGCGCCGGACGGCAAAGGCATCGGCGTTGACAAAGAGCCGCAAGTCCGCGCCGCCGTTCTGGGAATTGCGAAAACGGGCCTGGGTGAGCGTAAAGCGCACCGTCTTCCATCGGCCGTCGCCCAGCAGCACTTGGGCCGCGGTGCGTTTGTAAGCGCCGTTGACGGGCGCTGCGGCGTCATGGCTGTCGTACTCGACGGCAAAGCTGCCCGGGGCACGGTCAAAATATTCAACATCCACCATGACATTCATGGCGTCCGCCCACTTGAAGGTCTTGTCGAGAGCCAGGTAGACGTAGGCCACCTTTTCCTGAGCCGGTTGCGTGGCCCGGCAGTCCTTGCCGCCGATGCGGACGGGAAGCGTCACGCCGTCAGCGACATCCAACTGCTCCAGGCCAGCCTGGCGATTGTCCTTGCCGAGCACGACTTCCACGGCTGCCGCCCCGGCGTAAGTTCTGGGGGCGGCAACGGGCTGGCGAGCGCTTTTGAATAGGTCCACATATTTCCGCGTCAGCGTGATGTATTGCCGGCCGTATTCCTTCGATTCGCAGATCTCGGTCCCTTCATGAAACTCGTTCCAGGTCTCGAGGGCGACGATGCGCGGCTTGCTCCGCAGAATGGTCTGCCAGGCCGCTTCGTAGAAGCGGCCCCCGTCGCGCTTGACGACCAGCGGCGGCCGGCTGGGGACATGGCTGTGGTCATAGCCCGGTCCAAGCTCGGCAATGCCATTCACACTCGGGCGAATGGCTCCGCCCCACGTGTAGGAGTCGTCGGCCTGAACCTTCCAGGAGGTCTCGCGCACGATATAGGGCACGCGGGCGCCAAAGTCCTGGGCGAAGCGGCGGCGCACGTAGTCAATGCAGCCCTGGTCGTAGGCCCTGGCGAACGAGGCGCTGTAGAGCACGACGATCGGCTTGCCGTCGATCATGGCCCAGTAGCGCGGCGGGATGAGCGAGAAGAAATCGCGGATGCTGGCGTAGAACCACTGTTTGCCATAGAGGGTGGTCAAATCGATGTGCTGGTGCCAGGCGTTTTGCTGCAGGGTGCTGGTATCGTAGAACAAACCGATGCGCGGCGGCTGTTTACCTTGTTTTTCGAGTTCCTCTGCCGCCTGCACCATGGGCTTCAGCCCCGTGTAAGACCACGACTGGCATCCCGGAATGTCGCCGCGCTCGGAAGGAGCGCCCCAGTAGACCGGCAGGACGATGTCGATGCCGGCGTCGATCATGTCGCTGAGTTGCCGCTGATGCCAGGGCACGGACCGGAAAGAAAAGTCGGCCAGCGCGGGCGGATGATCGGTCAAGCCGTCGCTGCCGTCCGCGTTGGTGATGTGCAGATTGGCGGCGCTATCGTACCAGTAGAAGTAATACGTCATCACCAGCCGATCGGTCGCATGAAAGGTGCTGGCGCGGGCGAAGTCTCCTGCGCGGGGATGAATGTAGGGACCGAGCGGCGGTGGAATGGCCGGCTCATCCGCATGCAGAGCCGAACCAGGTTCCGGGGCAAGAAGGGTCAAGAGCAGGGCCATGGCGGTTATCTTAAGAGAAGCAAAAGCATGGGCCAGCATGAGCGGACTCCGGTGAAGGGAATTGAAGAGTCCATTCGGATGCGGGGACAGGGCTCCGAGAGCCATGGCTCCAGTCAGGTTCAACCTGAAAAGGCTCCTCCTTTATCTTGGCTTGAGTGCGCGGGCCGGTCAACCTGTGCGGCAAAAGAAGATGGCGGTCGCTTCCCCGGGTGGCATGCTTTCGCGGCCCCAGCACGGTCTTGCCCACCTTGTCACGCGTAGCCGAGGCCGCGAAAGCATGGCACACATTATCTACCTGAAGATCAATAAACGACGGCTTGACAACGGCTAAAACTGGTGACGCGGCGTGAGAAAGGTGATATGCTCGTGCGGCAGGGAAACTCAGTAAATGGCCGGCAGTCGCTGCGATCACTCCCGGCCCCGGCCCCTCTTTTAATGGTGAGACCATGACCAGCGACCAATTAGATCAACTATCGATCAACACTATCCGCACGCTGTCCATGGACGCGGTCCAGGAGGCCAAGTCGGGGCATCCCGGCACGCCCATGGCGCTGGCGCCGCTGGTGTACACGCTCTGGAACCGGGTCATGCACTTCGATCCGCAGGATCCGATCTGGCCGAATCGGGACCGGTTTGTCCTTTCCAACGGCCATGCCTCCATGCTGCTGTGGTCGGTGCTCCACCTCACGGGGACCTGCGCGGTGAACGCTGCCTACGAGAGGCTGGGACACCCGTCCGTACCACTCGACGACATCCGCCGTTTCCGGCAACTCGACAGCAAGGCGCCCGGGCACCCGGAGTACCACTGGGTTTCCGGCGTCGAGACCACCACGGGTCCGCTCGGCCAGGGCGTGGCCACGAGCGTGGGCATGGCCATCGCCGAGAAGTGGCTCGCCCAGCGCTACAACCGGCCCGGCTTTGACGTCTTCCATTACAACATTTACGCCGTGTGCGGCGACGGCTGCATGATGGAGGGAGTGGCGTCGGAAGCAGCGTCTCTGGCAGGCCACCTGGGGTTGGACAATCTCTGCTGGATCTACGACAACAACCAGATCACGATCGAGGGCAACACGCGGATCACCTTCACGGAAGACATTGCGGCCCGCTTTCTCGGTTACGGCTGGAATGTTCTGCGCGTGGGAGACGCCAACGACATCGAACGCATCCAGCAGGCCCTGGAGGTGTTCCAGAAAACCAGAGGCCGGCCCACTTTCCTCATTCTGGACAGCCACATCGGCTACGGCTCTCCGCACAAGCAGGATACACCCGAGGCGCATGGGGAGCCGCTCGGCGATGAGGAGATTCGTCTGGTCAAGAAGGGCTACGGCTGGCCGGAGGATGCCAAGTTCCTGGTCCCGGATGGCGTCCACGAGCATTTCCGCGCCGGCGTCGGCACGCGCGGCGCGGTGGCGCGGCGCCGTTGGGAGGACCTGTTCGCCACTTACCGCGCCCAGTATCCCGAACTGGCGACCGAGATTGACCAGATGCAGCGGCGTGACTTGCCGGCCGGCTGGGACCGCAACCTGCCCGTCTTCCCGACCGATGCCAAGGGCGTTGCCGGACGAGACGCCTCGGGCAAATGCCTGAACGTGCTGGCCCAGAACATCCCCTGGTTCCTGGGGGGCTCCGCCGACCTGGGGCCGTCCAACAAGACCACCCTGAAGTACGAGGGCGCCGGCGACTTCCAGGCCGACAACCCCGGGGGCAAGAATTTGCACTTCGGCATCCGCGAACATGCGATGGCGGCAACCGTGAACGGGCTGGCGCTGTCGAAGCTGCGGGCCTTCGGGGCAACGTTCTTCATCTTCAGCGACTACGCCCGGCCGGCCATGCGCCTGTCGGCCTTGATGGAACTGCCCACGCTTTTTGTTTTCACGCATGACGCCATGGGAGACGGCGAGGACGGGCCGACTCATCAGCCGGTGGAGCACCTGCTGTCGTTGCGCGCGATTCCCGGGCTGGTGGTGCTGCGTCCCGGCGATGCCAACGAGGTCGTGGAAGCGTACCGCTATATTATGCAATTGCGTCACGAACCGGCGGTGCTGGCGCTGTCGCGTCAACCGTTGCCGACGCTCGATCGCAGCAAGTACGCGCCGGCCTCGGGAGTTGCCCGCGGCGCCTATGTGCTCGCCGACGCGCCCCAGGGCAACCCGGAGGTGATCCTGATCGCCTCGGGCAGCGAGCTCAGCCTGGCCGTGCAGACCCATGAAAAGCTGGTCGCCGAAGGCATCCGTTCGCGCGTGGTGTCGATGCCGTCGTGGGACATCTTTGAGCACCAGACGCCCGAATACCGGGAGAGCGTGCTGCCGTCACGGGTAACGGCGCGGGTCGCCGTGGAACAGGGCTCGACGCTGGGCTGGGAGCGTTACGTGGGCCGCACGGGCCGCGTGATCGGCATGAAGACGTTCGGGGCTTCGGCGCCGCTCAAGGAACTGCAGCGCAAATTTGGTTTCGAGCCGGAGCGGGTGGCGGCCGCCGCCAAGGAGCAACTGGGGAAGAAATAAGGCGCTGCACGAAAGTGTCGCCTTTCGCTCCGCGAAAGGACATTCCTTCGCGGAGCGAAAGACGACTATCTCTGCAAGTGCATAGCTGGCGGAACGCCTAAGATTACGTTATGAAGCGCACGCAAAGATCGGCCTGCCTCCTGCCGCTCCTCTCCTTGCTCGCGACGGCCGGTTGCGGCAGCCGCAGCGCGCCGGTAACTTCTGGCGTCAACGCCTTGCCCGATGATCCACGTCTGACTTACGCCACTCCTTTCAAGAACGTCAAGCCCGACGTCAAGTACGTGGGCGACAGAGCTTGTGCTCAATGCCACGTGACGCACAGCGAATTGTATCATCGTCACCCCATGGGCCGCTCCCTGGCCGCGGCAACAGGATGGGTCGGACAGGAGCGGTTTGACGCCGCCGCGCGCAATCCGTTCACGAGCGCGGGGTTTGAGTTTGCCGTCGAGCGCCGCGGGGGCAAGCTTTTCCATAAGGTGAGCCGGCACGACAGGCACGGCCGCGTGCTTTCCGAGCTGGACGCCGAAGTCTCCCACGTGGTGGGCTCGGGAGAGCACGGCTATTCCTATCTCATCGAGCACGACGGTTATCTGTTCCAGTCTCCTTTCACCTGGTACACACAGAAGCAAGCCTGGGACCTGGCGCCCGGAATCCCGGCCGAGATGCACGCCGACCGGAAAATCGTGGCCGGCTGTCTTTATTGTCACTGCAACCAGGTGGAAGCGGTGGCGGGCACGATGAATCGCTATCGCCAACCGATTTTCCGTGGCTATGCCATCGGCTGCGAACGCTGTCATGGACCGGGGGAGCTGCATCTGGCCCGCCGGCAGGGGGATGAGGTTGTCGAAGGCCCTGACGATACGATCGTCAACCCGCGGCGTCTGCCGCCGGAGCTGCGCGAAGCGATTTGCCAGCAGTGCCATCTCAACGGCGAAGCGCGCGTGCTGCGCCGCGGCCGGGAGACCTTTGATTATCGCCCCGGTTTGCCCTTGCAGCTGTTCTGGTCGATCTTCGTGCGCCGGCCCGGCCTGGTGGACGAGAATAAGTCCGTCAATCATGTGACGCAAATGGTCGAGAGCCGCTGCTTCAAAAAAAGCCAGGGCGCCATGGGCTGCATTTCCTGCCATGATCCGCACAGCATGCCGCCTGCCGAGGACAAGGCGGACTACTACCGCGGGCGCTGTTTGCAATGCCACGAACAGCATGGCTGCAGCCTGGCGGCCGGCTTGCGCCGGGACAAGAAGGACGATTGCACCGTCTGTCACATGCCGCGCTTTGCCAGCACCGACATCGCCCACACAGCCTTTACCGACCATCGCGTGCTGCGCCGGGGAGCGGCGGCGACGCGCTCGAACGAGTCCATGACTTTTATGCCGGGGGAAACGCCGCTCATGCCTTTCCACGACGCAACAGCGCGTCTTCCCAGCTTGGAAGCGGATCGCGATCTCGGGCTAGCCCTTATCGAGGTGTGCCAGCGTAATACGGCGGCTCAGCGAATATTGCCAGCTCTGGCATTGCCCCTGCTGGAGGCGGCGGTGCAGGCCTGGCCGGACGATTCCGATGCCGCGGAGGCGCGTGCCACGGCCCTTTGGTTGACAGGTCAGCCAGGGAAGGGTTTGGCTGCATGCAAGGAACTGCTCGAGCGCGTTCCGCAGCGCGAATCCAGCCTCGTCGACGCCGCCTACTTCAGCGCGCATCTCGGTGAGCGCGACGAAGCCATCCGCTACTGGCGGCAAGCCATCGCCGTCAATCCCTGGGCGGCGCGCTATCATCGCGAGCTCGCGGCCCTTCTTGTCGGGCGACAGAACTGGACGGAGGCGCTCGACGAGGCACGGAAGGCGCTGCGTCTCAACCCGGCAAGTCCTGAAGCACGTTTGGCGACTATTACCTGCCTGGTTCGCATTGGCAAAAGAGAAGAGGCCCAGGGGGAGTTCGAGAAACTGCTGGCTTTACAAGCGGCGGACGCGGAGAAGCTACGCGGCTGGTTCGCCGATCTGGTGCGGTGAGGAAATAAAAAAGGCGGCCCACAGCCGGCCGCCGATGTTTGATTGGAAGATCATGCAGGGCTCAGGTGCCGCCGCCTTTCTTCATGGCAAATTCGTAAGCAGGAGAAGGCACCTCGGCCGTGAACGGCGTCCTGTCGAAACTGCCGTATTCTTCCGGAAGTTCGTTAGCCGGGGCCTTGGGAGCGCTTGTCTGCTTCTTTTGCTTGGCGAACGCCTGCGCCTGAAGCTCCATCATTGTCTTTGGATTGGTGGTGTCGCCTTCAGGCCTTTGAGCAAATGCGCCTTCGCTCGCCTTAAGTTTCTTGATCGCGACCTTATATTTGCCGGCCATGGCGCCGTCGCCGGACGTGTTCGTGGTAAGCGAAAACGTGCCATCGCTGCCGGTCCGTCCCGAGGCCGTTTTCTGTCCCCCCGTGGGATCGATTGGTTCAAACTCAACGGTGGCCTCGCTGACGGGCGCGCCGTCGAGAGTAACCTTGCCCGACACCTTGTATAACTTGGCTGCACCGCTGCCACATCCCGACCCAGCCAGCATTAGCGCTGCAGCAATCGCCCCCAGAGTCAAGCAGCGTCGTGGTTGCATTCTTTGTCCTTTCCTGAAAAGTACCGGGGCGACGAACGCTGTGTGCGTCGGCCGCCCCGGTTTTAAGTCGCGAAGGTGTTTAGTAATTCGAGGGCGTTTGCACGTGATCGTTTCGGCAACCCAACAGCTGGTAAATGTGATGGTCGATATTCTGCTGAATGAAGCGAACCGATCCATCCGCCAGACAGAAGTTCGCCCCACCGGCATGGTTCGACTTGAATCCCCAGCTTACGTTCCAGTTCTGGTACATGTTGATGGCGTCCGAAGGATTGCACCAGTCGCGCACACCACTGAAGTGATTGATGGGGACAATCGTCACGCAGTGCGCCACGCCACCGTTAGCGCTGTACCACTGGTTGGTAGCCATATGGTCATGCTCGTTGGGAAGGGATTCTCCAATGAAGATCGTGTTGGAGAGCCCGTCCACGATCGAGGCGAGGTTGATCGGAGCGGCCAGGCGGTTGAAGCAACCGCGAATGTCGCCCGAGGAGACCGAGTTGCCGTGGTCGGGGCTCCAGCTGTAGCCGTAGAGAATACCATTCTTGGGGTCTTCCAGGCGATGCGCGGCGCCCCACGACCCGGTGGGATCGCAATACTTCTGATAAGGCTGGAATGGCGGGTCCCAGTAACCGCCGCAGGGACTCACCGCGCACTGTGGGCCAAGGCTTCCTGCATAGTTGGTGCAGAAGGCAGTCGGATCATAATCATCGCTCGGGCAGCGAAGATACTTCAGGTGCTGCGGAAGAATGCCCAGGTTCAGTGCAATGCCGACCGTCGGCGTGGCCGGATCGTCCAGCCCGCACTGGTTACGCAGCTGGTTAAACAGTCCGGCGCCTTCCATGTAAGGCAACGTATAAATATGCCAGGAGCCCTTGTCAACGGCCCAGTTAATGCCCACGCCCGGCTGGTTCCAGAACTTGCCGCCAGGGGGAAGAAGGCCCTGGCTGTCGTGATAATTGTGGCAGGCCAGGCCGAACTGCTTCAAGTTGTTGGTGCACTTTATGCGGTTGGCCGCTTCGCGCGCCTTTTGCACGGCCGGGAGTAGCAGCCCAACCAGCACGGCAATGATGGCAATGACGACGAGGAGCTCAATCAGGGTAAAGGCCCTCCCCGTCCACCAGCGCCATCGCAAGTAAAACCTCGGCATTTAGTACTCCTTCAGGCAAAAACCCTTTATAAGAAATATGTACCCAGAACGCTGAAGTTAGAGGCGAAAAGCAAGGCTAACTTGCGGCTCTCCCGGCCCAGAGTTAGTCACCTGTCCTAGATACATCGGTACTCCAGGTAAGTCAAGCAACTTCTCACTTT
>DASZFN010000839.1:0-2291 GCA_035939715.1 Gemmataceae bacterium
GGCGTGCTCGACGACGTCGCCTCCCGCCGTGTGCAGTACAAGGTTCCCCTGGGCGTCCAGATCGATGCTGTCCGCGCCCTGGAAGTTCATGGCGATGACGCGCGGATCGGCCCCGGCGGCGATTATGAAATCGTATTCCAGCTGCTGCCCGCTCCCGTGATAGATCAGGTTGATGCCCGGGTAGACGTCCTGATACTCGACCCGCGTAAAGTTGGGCACGTTGAGGTGCCAGCGCGCCGGATCGTTGCCGCTCAGGTAATTGCTCTTGGCGGGAGACTCGTCCAGTCCCACGACCTGGGGGGCGGGATTGGCGCCCGTCAACTGCATGGTCAGGACCGCGTGGGGAGAAGCGACCAAGGCCGAGTCAGGCATCAAGCTCGCCAACGATGGTCCGCCGGCGGGCACCGGGACCTGTTTTTGTAGGCTCAGGACGGCCGTGGTGGAGGTCAGGAATAGGCCGTATCCTTCGCCGTGGGACAGGAAGCACACTTGCGGATCGGTCTGGCCCTGGTTCGCCTCAAAGGCCATCGGGTTGTTCGCGTAGTGCTCCAGGAGCACCGGATCGGCAGCAGCACTGAGCAGCTGGCGCGGCTCCAGCGACTCCACGCAAGGCCGAAACAACCGGTCTTTTCGGGTAGTGGAGGATCCATCCCGGTAGCGGAGTCGTTTTTGCTTATGCAAGCTAGTCATTAGAGAAATCCTTTGCGGCAGTTGCAGTCGTTAACGCTGGTGGCACGTCATGATTCCTTGCAATCGGAGGCGCCCCTACAGCAGAGAACAAGATCCCTGGTCCGAGCGAGCAACAATCCAGAAATTTCTCGTGCATTCACCACATGCGCTCATCGGCGTAAAAGCCGCTAGCCGTCGAGAATGCCTGGTACAATGGGTTTTCACCGCAGGCGAGAAACCAGGGAGAAGGTGATGACGGAGGCCCAATCGTTTCGCGAGCTGATCGCGCGCGTGCGAAACGGCGACGACCGGGCTGCCGAGGAGCTGGTGGGCCGTTATGAATCGACCATTCGCATGGCGATTCGAGTTCGCCTTGACCAGTCTGACTTGCGTCGTTTACTCGATTCTGTGGATATCTGCCAATCGGTGCTGGCCAATTTCTTCGTGCGCGCTGCGTCAGGTCAATTTGATCTGGACACCCCCGCGCAGCTGATAAAGCTCCTGGTGACCATGGCCCGGAACCGCTTGATCAACCATGTACACCATCAGCAGGCAGCCCGCCGCGATTGCCGCCGGCGCGACGGTAACGCCCAGGTCGGGGATATAGCTGACCTCGATCCGAGTCCGAGCCAGGTGATCGCTTACCGGGAATTGCTTGAAGTTTTCCGCGGGCGATTAACTGAAGAAGAGCGAAAGCTGGCAGATTTGCGGGCGCTAGGCCGGTCGTGGAAAGAGGTCGCCGTTGCCGCTGGCGGCCATCCGGAAGCCCTACGTTTCCGGCTGACGCGCGCGCTCGATCGGGTCGCGCGTGAGTTGCGCCTGGAAGAGTAGAACTGCCGTCTCGGAAGCAACTGCCGTAAAGTCTTGCTCGGTCGTGCACGGGAAACCTGTTTATATCGAGAGGCGATGTTGCTTGTTTTGCCGGGAAGAGCCTGGCGGCGCCGGTCGCCAATTCGCATCGAGGGTTGTGATGGCCGAAAAGCAAAGCGTTGCGCAACTGATCGAAGTGCTGCGGCGTGACCAGCGGCGCTGCTGGCAAGCCGGCAAGAAGGTGACTGCCGAAGCCTACTTACGGCAACACCCTGAGTTACTCCCCGATGCAGAAGGAACGCTCGAGCTGATTTATAACGAGCTGGTAGTCCGCCAGGCGCTCGGCGAGGCGCCCCAGTTGCACGAATATCAAGAGCGTTTTCCGCAATTGTCCGAGCGGCTCGAATTGCTCTTCGAAGTGCATTCGGCTCTGGAAGAGTGTCCCCTTTCAGCCCCGAGCAGCGTTGACAGCATGACGGATCTCACGACGCCTGCATCGGGGGCGATTTCGTCTCTCCCCCTGGTCCCCGGCCTGGAAATTCTCCGCGAGCTTGGCCGCGGCGGCATGAGCGTCGTCTTTGAAGCGCGGCAGAAAAATCTGAATCGCCGCGTGGCGCTCAAGATGCTGCTCGCCGGCAACTATGCAGGTGCGGAGCAAAGGTCGCGTTTTCATACCGAAGCCGAGGCGCTGGGACATCTGCAGCACCCGCACATCGTTCCCGTCTATGAGGTCGGTGCGCACGAGGGACGCCCTTTTCTGATCATGGAATTCGTCGAAGGCGGCACCTTGGCCCAGCATCTTACGCGCGGCC
>DASZFN010000840.1:0-5745 GCA_035939715.1 Gemmataceae bacterium
CCTACCGCTGATCGCCTAACCTTGGTTGACGCACGAAAAAGATCAAGGAAATCTTGACGATGGAAATACCGGATGACGGAGGTC
Source organism: Gemmataceae bacterium (assembly GCA_035939715.1). Classification (GTDB taxonomy): domain Bacteria; phylum Planctomycetota; class Planctomycetia; order Gemmatales; family Gemmataceae; genus DASZFN01. Next base: position 85 of record DASZFN010000840.1, read on the forward strand.
TACAAGTTCGCCAGATACTCCGGCGACGACATCATCACGGCAATGGCTGTCTCGTCGGGCACGCCGGCTTGAAGGGCGTTCGTGAAAAGGACGAGTCCCACCGGATCAGGAGGGCGGTGGAGGAAACCAAAATAGAAGCCTATTGCCAGGTTCTCATGGTACTCCGGGCTATTGAGAAATGCCGAGGCTATGGCAGTGCGCGGCACGCCGGCGGCCACGGCCTGGCTGAAGGCGGACAGGACGATCAGATCCGGAGCACGGGACAGCAGGTCGCGATACAGCGAGCTGATGAAGCCGGCAACGGTGCTGCCGCTTTGCCGAGCAAAATACTCCTGGGAGCCCAGCACGATGGCCTCGGCCTGCTCCCGCGTGCCGCCGGCGCCAAGGAAGCCGACCAGGGCGTTGAGCCCGCCGGAGTCCGGACGCCGGCGCAGCAGCATGTTATACAGGTTCGTCACCTCGTTCGTGCGGTATTCGACACTCGCCTCCACGTCCAGCACGAACTGGGCCTTGCTGAGTCCTTTGTCCAGCAGGGCGCTCCAGGCGGCCGAGGCGCCGCCTTCAGGGTTGCGGAAGAGCAGATCCTGGTAGACGCGTACGATGTAGGCCTCGTGGTCGGCAGGCTGGTTGAGCATGACATACACGCTGTTGCCTAGATCGGCGGAGGAGCTATGCGTGACGACGACATCAGGCTTGCCGTCGCCGTTGAAGTCGCCCACGGCCAAGGACGAAGGGGCCGGCACGGTGTAACCTACAGGTCTCCTGAAGGTGCCGTCGCCGTTGCCCGGGAGCACCGCGATAGAAGCGGGGCTTATTATCCCACTCCTATCGCCGAAGGCGGGCACAATCCCGATGATGTCGGGCTTGCCGTCGCCGTTGAAATCGCCCACGGCCACGGGACTGAACCCGCCATAGACCGTCGGCGGCCCGAAGGTGCCGTCGCCGTTGCCCAGGAGGACCTCGACTGCGCTGGCCCCGAAAGTAGGGGCCACAGCGACGTCGACGGAAACGGCCAGATCGAGCTTGCCGTCGCCTCGGAAGTCGCCCACGGTTATGCCGGTGATGAAGCCCAGGCTGATGGGCGGGGTCGTATGAAACGAACCGTCGCCGTTGCCCAGGAGAACATCCAGGTTGCCGCCGAGGCCGCCGAGGCCGGCCCCGATGAAGACGAGGTCCAGGTGGCCGTCGCGATTGAAGTCGCCCGTGCCCACGAGCCCGAAGAACGGCGGCGATGTCCCAGTGAGCGGGGTGTTGACCGGCGCCTGGAACGTGCCGTCGCCGTTGCCCAGCAGCACGCTGACGGTCGCCGCCCCAGAGCTAGTGGGGACACTGATGGCCGCGATATCCAGCTTGCCGTCGCCGTTGAAGTCGCCCAGCGCAATGTTTTCAGGACGGAAACCGACGTTGATCGACCTGGCGGGTGCAAAGGTGCCGTCGCCGTTGCCAGGGAGGATGCCGACCGCATTCTGGTTCGGGTTCGCGAAGGCCAGATCAAGGCGGCCATCACCCCTGAAGTCCCCTACCTCAAAGGAACTCGTATCTTGCCCGGCGAGGTAACTGACTGGCGCCTGAAAAGTGCCGTCGCCATTGCCCAGCATTACGACGACGCGGGTGCTTCCATCCTTGCTTACGTCGAACGTAGCAATATCGAGCTTGCCATCGCGGTTGAAATCGCCGACCACCGTGCCGCGTGGATCAAATCCAACCGGCGTAACAATCGGCGGGCCGAGACTGAGAAGCGTTCGCTCCTCCAGAGCCTCGAACGCTGGTCGATAGTGGCTGTGACGAGCCGAGTATGCGGACGCGGGAAGACGGGCGGACCGGCAGGAGAGGAACATGCTGGCTGCCTTTCTGTAATCAGAGGTGATCAACAAGCTCGCTCAGAAACGCACGCTGCCTCTTCCCCTTGCACGCGGCTGTTACGCTGAGAATTAGAGCTATTTTAACCCACTAAAGTCGCTGAAACAAGCAAGCCAGGAAGTGCCCGTTCTCACCGTCCTGGAACCGGATAAGGGAACCGGATAAGGGGACGGCGTGAATTGGAAGGCGGATCACGGATTTCTCTCGCCATCGCCATGCGTTGTTGCGCGTTTGGGATTCGCTGTCGGCCCAGGAGCGGGCGAAGCGAGTGGTGACGAAACTGTCCCCTCGGTTTTCGGTGGTGCTCAGGAACCGGCGCCGTGTCGGCAGCAGCGAATTCGGTGCAGATCTGGCAAGCGCGCCCATTGATTTTCCGGCAATGAGCCGGGGCGGGAGGTCGACCGCCGTGTATTCCGCAATACTCAGGGAGCTCCAGACCAAGGGGAAGGATTCCCGGTTCAAGAAGACCGAGCGGGGCAAGTTCGGCGTCGGCAAGCCTTCGTAGGGCCCTCCGGCCACGGTTCGCCCACAACGCCTCCTTGCGGGGCGTTTTGTTGTTGGTTGGGCTCGGGTTGAACTCGGCACGTTCCGCGCACCCTGGCCGAACCTGGTCGAAGCAACCCCAGCGGCACGGATCGAGGATGTCACGCAGCGAGGCACGGGAAATGTATGCGGTGATTGTAAGGCACGGCGTGTACGCGGAAGCGATGAGAAGGTGACCCGGCACAGATCGGCGTCAGTCACCTTTGGCGATTTTCGCTAACGCCTCATCCCTCCGGGCGGTGCTGGTGATCATCTGGGCCACTTCCGTGGCTTCCTGACCCTTTTCCGCCTTGGCGAGCACGACGGCGCCAGCGAAGGCGGCTTCATCTTTAACGACCGAAGCGGTGATTGACTGGATACACTTCTTCACGACCGTCGCATCACCCTCCTTGGCAGCGTCCCCCGCCACGACCGATAGCGTCTGATCCCTCTGGAACGTGTTGCTGATCGCCTTTGCCGCTTCGTACCGGGACGAAAGGCTCGCCTTGCCCGACATGGCCGACGCGCCGCTGTCCCCGCCTTTGCAAGCCGGGAGTATTAAGAGTGCGCCGAGAATTAACCAGTGTAAGCAATACTTCATCTGCCGCCCTCCCGTTTTGCATGCCGCAAGGAGTGGATCGGATTCTAACTCTCAGGCGCATACCTCGCAACAACCAAAACCCTTTGGCGCATGGCGCCCGGGCAGCCGGGGGGGAGAGGCATGCGGGGATTGTCCCGTTGGCCCAGGCCGCTTGACAATCTACTGTCGATAGATCAAGCGTGAATCCCAGCCTCGGTCGCTGGGATTCTTCCAGCCGAGCCAGGATTACACACCTGTCCCTGCGATTTACTTCTTTCGCCGTATTCGCCCCCGGCCGATCACCGGCGCAGTCCCTGCGCCTTCCGTTCGTCCTCGCTGGCGTGGGGCTCATCGCCGATGGCTCGATAGGCCCTGGCCCGGTCTTCGTACAGTGCAGGATTTTCCGGATCGAGCCGGATCGCCTCCGAATAGTCGGCGATGGCATGGGCGTGGTCGCTCTTCTTTGAATAACTGAAACCGCGACTGATGTAAGACAACAAGGAGTCGGCATTGAGCCGGATCGCTTCCGTGCAGTCAGCAATGGCGCGGTCGTATACTCCTAGTTCATTGAAGACAGTGCCGCGGCAGGCGTAAGCGTGTGCATCGCCTGGTTCGAGCCCCAGGACCTGGGTGAAGTCCGCGATGGACTCTCGGTATTCCCCAAGCGTAGGTAGGCCATGCCGCGCATCCGCAAAGGTATGTACGCATCCCCCGGGCGGCAGAGCGGGATCGCCGCGCTGAAGTCCTCGGCCGCACGCGCGTACTCGCCCTTCTGATAGAAGGCGTAGCCGCGGTTGTGGAAGGCAGGCGGATTGTTCTCGCGCACCCATGCCGGCGCCTCGGTGATGTCGCGGATGGCCTGGTCGCAGTCGGCTTCACTTTCGTAATTCCCCATCCGGAAGGACATGGCCTTAACGAGCGCCGGCCCCACAGGTTTCTCTGTCGGAACCGGAGCAGTGAGTTCTCCAGCCCTGTCATAGTCGCTGTCCGCCTTCGCCTGATTGGCGCTCAGCGCGTAGGCTTGCGCGCGCCAGCGGTAGGCCTGGCCGTTCGCCGGGTCGAGCCGAATCACCTCGGTGAATGCCGCGATGGCCCGGTCGTACTTCTTCTCTTTGAAAAGACCAACTCCTCGACGCAGGTAGCCGTCGGCAGACTCGGCTCCCGACCCGAACAGTTTCTTGAGAAAGAGGGGTTGGGCCCGGCGGCCGGGCTGTTCGGCCTGCCGATGTAGGGGAATTTCGGCGTGGTAGCAAAGAAGCCATCCGTAAATTTCATGCCGTTGTCCTCCCCCACGTGTTCGTCAAAGCCTGGGTTGTCGAAGATGAGGCCCCGATTGTAGAACTCGAGGTCGTCGACCGCAGAAAAGAAGATGGCGTGCCGGTGGGCGAACGGATAGGATACTCGGCGCCATGGGTTTACTTAAAGCATTCTTTAGCTGGGTTCACAGCAACTGGGGCAGGGACTACGCCAGGGCCGGCGATTATGACCAGGCCATCGCTGATTTCACGGACGCGATCCGGCTCGATCCGAACAATGCGGACACTTACGTGCAAAGGGCCTTGGCCTACGGCGAAAAACGGGAGCACGAGAAAGCGGTCGCTGACTGCACGCAAGCGATCCAGCTTGATCCGAAAAACGCCAAGGCGTTTTGCTGGCGTGGGGCGAACCTGGTGGACCTGGGCCGCTATGACGAACCCATCGCCGATCTTACCGAAGCCATTCGTCTCGAGCCGAACCTCGCCGCTGCTTTCGTCTTTCGCGGCATTGCCCGCAGCAAACATGGCTTTGCCAAACAGCTTGTGTCGGAGTTCGACGGGGCCATCACCGACTTCACGGAAGCCATCCGTATCGACCCGAATTATGCGAACGCATACCAGAAACGGGCCATGGCATATGGTGGCAAGCTCGAGCACGACCGGACTATTGCAGACAGCTCGGCAGCGATCCGGCTGGATCCGAAGAACTTCGAAGCCTATTTTTCGCGCGGCGTGGCCTACAAGTACAAGAAAGAATATGACAAGGCCGCCTCGGACTTCACACGGGCAATCGCGCTCAAGCCAAGCAATGTCCTCTACCAACTTCGTGCGCAGGCATATCGCGCGTTAGGAGAAGAAGCAAAAGCCAACAGCGACGAACGAAAGTCGCAAGCATTGGGCAAATGAGAATCTCGCAAAATAGCGCGGTTTTGGAGCTGGGCAACACGAGTTGACCGCCGGCCAGCACCGCCTGCGCTTCACCGTGGCCGGCAAAAACGTGGCCTCGACGGGCTACTTGTTCGGCGTCGATGCCATCGATCTTCTCGATGAGTGAGCGCGATCTCTTGGAATACCGAGGCCACCGTTAGGCAGCCAAACGGATGAACAGACGCAAAGGAGGATTGCCATGAAAGCGATTGCCATCGCACTAGGTTTGTTCGTCATGCTCGCCGTCAGCAATCCCATTCGTGGAGGCGAACCAAATCCGGGCCTCAAGGCGGTTGCGGATGCTTCCACAGACATTGTCGTCGCGGAAGTGCTCGACACCAAACCACGCAAGGCGATAGAAGGGGCGCGGGATACAGCTCAGTTAAAGGCAATACGCGCCCTGAAGGGACCGCTGCGGACAGGCGACGAAGTCGGCGTCTATTACCACCTGCTCTGGGTCGATACCGAGAAATGGGTCCTGGAGAAACCGAAATTCGAGAAGGGTAAACGCTACAC
>DASZFN010000841.1:0-5878 GCA_035939715.1 Gemmataceae bacterium
CTCAGTTGGCAAACTGGCAAACTCATTTTCTTGCGCAGTCACGTTCTGTCCGCCAGTCGATGAAAGGGAATTGCGTTGGCGTTGCAGGACACCCTGGGAGCAGAACCGGCCCTTTCACGGTATGTCCGCCGAGATCCACAAAGGCAGTCACCGTGGGCACAAAGAAGACGGGACATCGTACCATGCGTAGGCGTTTGGCACTGTGGATACTTGTTTCAAAAGAAGCTATTGGTGGTTGGGCAACGCTCCGGAATTCCTCGGCACGGAGCGTTCGATTCTTGGCGCTGGCTGTTTTTTCGCGACATAGGTGCGGTGCAGCCACTTCCCCGGTTGCTCGCGATCGCGGGTCTCGAACAGGATATTCCCTTCCGTTTCCCGCCAGAGTAACTTGATACGCGCGGTGACATCTCTTTCCAGAGCCTTACCCTTCTCCGCATCTTCCAGGCAGTCCAACACGGCAGTGCAGCCGACGGTGTGCTGGGATTTCTCGCTCGACAGTTCCGCGACCGCTTCCACGGCGTTGGCATGAAGCAGCTTGGGCCAAAGCTTGCGGAACAATTTCCCGGAACCGTAGACCTCCGCGCCCTGCAACCGGCCGTTGATGGCATACGCGTAGCCCACCGCGTCGTCCTGCCCATGAAGGATAGCGGAGACTTTCTCCACGGTGCCGGCTGCCTTGCTTGCCACTATCTTGTTTTCCATGCAGTCCTCGCATCCACACGGCAAGGCGAGTACAGGCAACCGAGAATATGTGGACAAATATGCCAATAGGCCCTTAGGCTGTTCGGACCTCAGATATCGCCGGCCTCGTTGATGGCGCTGAAAATGTCGTTGGCCATGGTCCGGTAGCCTACCTCCGAACCATCGATCTGGCCGTTGCCGTTCATGTCGTACAGAAGGCCCTTGTGCGCGCGGGCGTTGACCGCCAGCAACAGGTCCATGACCGAGAGGCGGGAGTTATTGGCCACGCCGAAGGCGGCCCCGTTGCCGGCGACGTCAAAGGTCCGGGCGCCCACTCCGGCAGCGCTAATCTGGAATCCGTAGGCTGCGGCGGCCGTACCGGCCAGCGTCTGGTTGGTCACGTAGACGGCCAGGGCGGTGGCCAGGACCTGGGCATCGACTTTCGGCGGGCCGCCGGGGGCGGTGTGGGAGGTTCGGGCGAACAGTTGCTTGTAAAACGCGGCGACGCCGGCGTTGGTCATGCCATCCAGGCTGCCGTACAGGTTCGGGAAGGTGACGGCCAGCCAGTGGCCGAGCTGCGTCGCGGTGGCGCCGCCGTTGAGGGAGAGCACGAGCTTCTGGCCGTTGGGATTCTGCCAGAAGCCGATGGTGGCCGTCTGGCCGGACGCGACGCCGCCGGTTGTGGCCGGACGCTCGCCGAAGTTGTAGTTTTCGGCGGACGAACCGCCTTGCGACAGGACCAACCCGGCGAACGTGTCGTTGACCGCGGCGCTGCCCGTGGGAACGCCATTGACCATGCCGAGCGTGTCGCGGCCGTCGAGCAGTTCTGCCGGCTGAGTTTCGGTGAGCGTGTAACCCGCGGCATTGCTCGGCCTCAAGTTGACGAAAGCGTAGACGCCGTTGGCGTCGGTCTGGAGCGTGCGCGAGACGGCATTGCCGAGGTCGTCGGTCCCGGCCAGCGCGATGGTCACGCCGGCGATGGGCCCCTCCCCGAAATCGACCTGGCCATCATTGTTGAAATCCGCGTACACGAGGCCCTGAATCGTGGACGGGGCCAGAACGGTGAGGGCAACCGTGGCGTCGCTGCTTAGGAAGTTGGCGTCGCCGCTGTAGAGGGCGCGGATGGTGTGCGGCCCGGCTGCAAGGGCCGTGTTCCCCAGCGCGAGCGCAGCAGTCCCATCGACCAGGTTGGCGGCGCCGAGGGCGAAGCTGCCGTCGTAGAACGTGATGCTCCCGGCCGGGCCGCCGCTGCCCGGGGCAACGACCGCGACGGCCGCGGAGATGCTCAGGCTGTCCACGCCGAAGAGCGGGGTCGGCGCAGAGACGGAGGCCGTGGCCGCAGTTCCCGCCGGGTTGATGATTTGCTTTAGCGCTATCGAGGTGCTCGGCGCAAAAAGATCAGCGCCGCTGTAGACGGCGGTAATGGTATGCGCTCCAACCGGCAGGGCGTCTGTGCTGAAGCTCGCCGTGCTGTTGACCAGAGCGATAGGGTTGCCGAAGTTGCTGCCGTCCACCTGGAACTGGACCGTACCGGTAGGATGGTCCATGCCGTCAGGCGTCGCGGTGACAGTGGCCGTGAAACTCGCCATCTGACCGAAGACGGATGGGTTGGCAGCCGAGGACAGGTTTGTGGAGGTGGGACGCGGAAGCACCGTGACCAGGATAGAATCGCTGCCGCTGCTGCCATCATCATCGGTGACGACTAGACTCACGCGGTAGACGCCGGGCGCTTTAAACGTGTAGGCATCGCTTACCGTATCGCTGCCGTTGGCCTCGGACACCGAGCCGGTGATCGTGACGGCGTCGAACGTCCACTGAGCGGTGTGGGTGTCGGCCGTGCCGGCGTCGCTAAAGGCGCCGGTAAACGTAATAGACGTGCCCGCCGTAAACGCCGCGCCGGAGGCAGGACCGGTGATGACCGCCATTGGAGCCACATTGCGGACCGTCACCGCGGTGCTGCCGGAGTCGCTGGCGGAGTGGTCGTCGGTAACCGTGACCAGGACCGTGTAAAGATCCGAGGGCGTGCCGGTGGGGTTGTCATCCAGGTATTGATGACCGGCGCTGAAAGTGAGCCGGCCCGCGGCCAGGTTGAGAGTGGTGATGCCCTCGCCCGGACCCCAGTTGATGACCACCGTGTGCGAGTCGGCCGCATCGGGGTCGGCGAAGGAGCCGCTCAGCGTCGCAGTGCCGTTCTCGTCGATCGCAGGATCGATGGCGAGAGCCAGGTTCGACGGCGGCGTGTTGGTCTGCGCCGCCGTGATGGTGAGATCGACCACAGCGGGCGCACTGCCGGCCGTGCCGTCATTGGCCTGGTAGGTGAAGCTGTCGGGGCCGGTGTAGTGGAGGGCGGGAGTATAGCTGAAAGAGCCGTCGGCATTCAGGGCCAAGGTGCCGTGACTCGAACCGGCGACCAGAATGGCGGCCAGAGCATCGCCGTCCACGTCGGTGTCGTTGGAGAGCACACCGGGGGCATTGACTGTCAGCGTTGTATCTTCGGGGAGGTTGTAGTTATCCGCGTTGGCCAACGGCGCGTCGTTGACGGGCGTAATAGTAAGACGAACCACAGCTGCCGCGCTTTCGGGGAACGGCTCGATGTCCTTGTACGTGAAGCTATCGAGGCCGTTGTAGTCGGCATCCGGCGTGTAGATAAAGGAGCCATCGGTATCGAGGGTCAGGGTACCGTGACTCGGGCCGCTGATGAGGATGGCGTAAAGCGTCTCGATATCCGGGTCGAGGTCCACATCAAAATCGTTGGCGAGCACTCCCGGCGCCTCTATCGTCAGCGTTGTGTCTTCTGCGACGGAGTAGGCATCGTCATTGGCCACCGGCGGGTCATTTACGGGATTAATCTGGATCAGCACGGTAGCGGTGTTCGATTTGTTCGCTCCATCCGAGACGCGGTAGGTGAAGAAGTCGGTCTGGTCGAAATTGGCGTCGGGACTGTAGGTAAAGGAGCCATCGGCATTAAGCATCAAGGAGCCATGCGCAGGCCCGGTCACCAGCACGGCCGAGAGCGCGTCGCCCTCCGTGTCGGAGTCGTTGGCCAGGAGGCCGGGCGTCGTGACGGTCAGAGTGTTGTCCTCATCGACGCTGTAGAAGTCGGCCCCGGCCACGGGGGCCTGATTGTCCACGATCCTGGCGACGAACACATCCTGACCCCCGCCGCCGGTCTGGGCGGGGAAGGTGCCGCTCGTTGCTCCCGCGATGAAAACGCCCGTGGGGCTCACGGCGACGGCCATGGCCGAATCCGCGGCCGCGGTGCCGAACTGGTCTGTCCACATAGCGGCGCCCTCGGCGTCGTACTTGCGTACGAAGGCGTCCTGGTCGCCGGCGCTGGTCTGGCCGGGCAGGGCGCCCGCCGTACTGCCGGCGACATAGACATCCGCAGCGACGATGGCCACGCCGTCGGCCTGGTCCAAGCCGGGAGTCCCGAACTGGCGCGTCCAGCGCAGGTCGCCGAACGTGGTATAGGCGCGCACGAAGGCGTCCTGGCCGCCGGCGCTGGCTTGTCCGGGCAAGGTTCCCGTGGTAAGCCCGCTCACATACACGCCGGAAGGACCGACGGCAATGCCCGTGGCCTGATCCATGGCCGCGGTCCCGAACTGGTGGGTCCAGCGCTCGTTGCCGAAGGTGCTGTAGGCGCGCACGAACGCATCCTGGCCGCCGGCGCTGATCTGTCCAGGGAGAATGAAGCCCGTGAATCCGCTCACGTAGACGCTTGCGCCATCGGCAGCTATTCCGGTGGTCTTATCGGAGGTGAAGGAGCCGAACTGGTGCGTCCAGAGTTCGTTGCCCGCGGCGTCGTACTTGCGCACGAACAGCCCGCCGCTGAATTGGCCGGGAAAGACACCGCTCGTGGATCCGGTTACGTACACGCCGAGGGCGTCCACGGCAATAGCCGTGGCCAAATCCGAACCGGCGGTGCCGAACTGGCGCGTCCAGAGTTCGTTACCTGCGGCGTCATACTTGCGCACGAAGGCATCCTGGCCCCCGAGGTTGGTCTGGCCCGGCAGTATGCCGACGGTGTAGCCGGCCACGTAGACGCCGGAGGCGTCCACGGCTATGCCGGCGGCCGAGTCTGCCGGCACCGTACCTACGCCTGGCAGATTGGCGCCGCCGAACTCGCGTGTCCAAAGCTCGTTGCCGGCGGCGTCGTACTTGCGCACAAATACATCCGATCCCCGACCGACCGTTTGGCCTGGCAGAAAGCCGGTTACTTCCCCCGCGACGTAGATATTCCCATCGGCATCGACAGCCCGAGCGATATCGTTTGCCCCGGGCAAGCCGGTGCCGAACTGGCGCGTCCAGATCGCGGCGCCGCTGGCGTCATACCTGCGCAGGAACGTATCCGTCCCGCCGGTGGCGATCTGGCCGGGGAAGCCGCCGGTGGTCGTCCCGACGACATAGATCCCCGAACCGTCCGCGGCAATGCCGGCGGTATTTTCGTCGCCCGCAGTGCCGAACTGACGTGTCCATAGCTCTGTGCCGCTACCATCGTACTTGCGCACGTAGGCGTCGTTGCCACCGGCGCTGGTCTGGCCCGGCAGAGTGAACTGGGCAAATCCGCTCACGTAAACGCCCGAGGCGTCCACGGCAACACCCTGCGCCCCATCACTGACGTGGAATGTGCCGCTGAAGGCGCTAAACTGGCGCGTCCACAGCTCGGAGCCGCTGGGGTCATACTTGCGCACGAAGGAATCCGGGTCGAAGTTCTCGCCGGTTTGGCCCGGCAGGACGCCGGTGGTTAGCCCCGCGACGTAGACGCCCGAGGCGTCCGAGGCAATGCCGTTGGGAGCATCACCCTGGCTGGAGCCGAACTGGCGGGCCCACACCTGGTTCCCGCTGGCATCGTACTTGCGCACGAACACGTCGGGTGCGAACGAGTCATCGGTCACCCCGGCAAGGTAGACGCCCGTATTGTCGGCGACGACGCACCGGGCCGCGTCACTGCCGCCGGCGCTGAACTCGCGGGTCCACGCCTCGTTCCCGTCGGCGTCGTACTTGCGGACGAACGAGTCGCGCAAGCCCGCGAAGCTCTGGCCGGGCAGAGCGCCGGACACTTGCCCGACGACGTAGACACCCGAGGAATCGGCGGCAATGCCGGCGGCAAGGTCCAACCCGGCAGTACCGAACTGGCGGGTCCAGAGCTCGTTCCCGTCGGCGTCGTACTTCCGCACGAAGGCGTCCTGGCTGCCGG
>DASZFN010000842.1:0-27477 GCA_035939715.1 Gemmataceae bacterium
TATCGTCCCCGCTGTCGGGGGGTTTTACTTCATAGACCTTGTGATCGCCCTGTTTGTGGACTTTCAAGATGTCGCCGTGGTTCTTGGCTTCCTCCTCAGCCTTGTCCTCAAACTTCTTGGCGTCGAAGTTTCCGTGCGCGATCAGGAAAGCCTTGCCGTCGGGATCAAAGCTGGAGCCGGCGCCGACAAACGTGTTCAGGTCCTTGAAGGGATCGAAGCCCAGGGATTCGAGGACCTTGGTAATCTCGTCGTTTTCCTTGAGCTTGTCGCGCAGCTTTTCCAGGGCATGCTTTTTGACAAGCGGCGAATCGACGATCTGGCGGACATTGGTGAAAGAGGCGAACGCCGCCTGCTCCGGCAAGTACTTGTCAACTTCCGCGGCGCGGGCCGACGGAGCGAGGGCCAGGAGCGCGCCCGCCAGCAGCCCTATCGAAGCTCGGTAAGAAATGCGCATCGTCATGCAAACCTCCAAAAGAAAAGTTAACGGCCTGTCCCGCTCAGGAGACAGGACTCCGGCCGCGGCGGCCTCGCTCTGCAAAACATTACCACAGCGGGCGAAGATCGGTTTCAGCTCCTATGCGGATGGGCTGGCAACGCGGCAAACCAGGCACTTGAGATAGTTTGATTCCGGGCACGTCGCCATGACCGGATGATCGGGCCCCTGGCCCAGGCGTTCGAGGATCTGAATAGCGCATTTTTCCTCGGCCGCCAGTTGCGCCAGCAAGTCCTCTAGCATACTGAGAGTAATAAGACCGGAGCAACAGCAAGTTACCAGGATGCCGTCGCTTTCCAGGAGCCGCAGGGCCAGCGTTTGCAAGCGCCGGTAGCCACGCAGGGCTTCCTCCACGGCATTGCGGGCCCGGGCAAACTTGGGCGGATCGAGGACGATCAGGCCAAAACGCTTGCCTTCGGCGTGCAGGGTTTGCAGACGCATGAATACGTCCGCACGCTCAAAAGATACATTCGTAACCTGATTGAGCCGGGCGTTTTCACGGGCCAGAGCCAGGGCCGGTTCGGACAGGTCCACGCCCAGCACCGATGCCGCGCCGGCCCGAGCGGCACGCAGGCCAAAGCCGCCGGTGTAGCAAAAGGCATCCAGCATATGCCGACCGCGCGCCAGACGCGCTACCACGCCGCGGTTTTCCCGCTGGTCCAGGTAGAAGCCGGTTTTCTGGCCTTCGGCAATATTGACGAGAAACTGAACGCCTTCCTCGTCAACGACTATGGGGCCCTGCGGCGGTGCGCCGAGCAGGGGGCCGTCCTGAAGCTCGATGCCCTCGAGTTCTCCGATGCCGCGCTCCGTGCGCAGGTAGATCCCTTCGGGCTGGAGCTGCTCGGCTAACAACTCGGCCAGCATCTCGCGACGCTGAGCCAGGCCCAGCGCGGTGAACTGCACGACCAGCCAGCGGTCGTAGCGATCGACCGTCAGCCCGGAGAGACCGTCCCCTTCGCTGAAGATCAGCCGGCAGGCGCCGCCTGGTTTGTTCCAGTCGGGCAGCATTTCACGCAGGCGAAGCGCGGCCGCGATCCGCTCACGAAAGAAATGAGCGTCGAGGGCAACGTCCGCCTGCCAAATGTAAAGGCGTACGCGAATCTTGCTCTGCGAATTGTAAAGGCCGCGCGCGATGAAATGATCGCCGTGGGAATAGAGATCGACCACATCTCCGTCAGCGGGATCGCCTTCGACGCGCTCAATAGCGCCGGCATAAACCCAGGGATGACGGGCATAGAAAGGCTTGGCTCGGCGTGGAGACAGGATTACGCGCGCGGGCGACGTGGGCGGGGCTGTACCGACGCCCCCGGCTATCCGCTCTTCGGCATCATTCATTTCTCACCACGTTCGACGGCCTGAATATAGGCCAGGGCGCGGTCGAGCTTGCGCTTGTTGATCATGCTTTTGAGGACACAGCGAACGCGCAGCAGCAACTCGGTCTTGTTGATGGGCTTGGTCAGGAAATCATCCGTGCCGGCTTCGACGGCGCGGTCGATGTCGCTCTGCTGATCCAGAGCGGTAATCATCAGGACGGCAATCTCCTGGGTCGCCGGCTCGGCGCGCAGGCGTTTGCAAACCTCGAAACCGCTGATCTTCGGCATCATGATATCGAGCAAGACGAGGTCGGGATGCCAGTGCTTGATTTTATGCAAGGTTTCCTCGCCGTCGGCGGCGGTATCCAGATCGCATTCGATGCCGCTGAGATACGCTTCCAGAAGCTCGACGCCCTGGGGATTATCGTCGGCAATGAGAATGCGCGGCCGAACCGGGGCATCCAGGGACGGCAACGACGTCGCCGGCGCAGCGGCCGATTTTGCAGAGGACTTCATGGCGCACCCGCTCTAAGCAATCCGAAGACCCAGCGGCTATTATATTGACCCTCGAAACGAAGACAGCAAATGCTATCGGTAGGCGACTGCGCAGCATTGTAGCGCAAAGTGCCAGGGGCCTTCGCTTGCGCTTGAAGTTGCGCTTTCTCTATGGCCTTGGTCTCGCCAGACCCCTGCCGGCTTGCCCGGCAGGTGAAGCAGTTCGGGGGCTAGCAGGCGCGGTTCTTTATCATCGACCCCTGCCGGCTCGTCCGGCAGGTGAAGGAGTTCGTCGGCTTTGCTGCGGCCTGACTGCTCGAACTGCTTCACCTGCCGGACGAGCCGGCAGGGGTCGGGCTGAACTCGGGCGCGTCTTCTTAGCTGCCGAACTGTTCCACCTGCCGGACAAGCCGGCAGGGGTGCCGGCTCTTGTCAAAAGCGCAACTCCAAGCTCGCGCTCTGGTTACAATGCTGCAACACGCTGAACAAACGAAAAAAGGTGCTGGGAAATCCAGCACCTTAATGAAATCTTGGCTACTTGAAAACGATCCGCCCGCGCCTTCGTCAATTGCAGAACTCCGGTTGCCGCTTGGCCAACTGGCCTTGCAGCCGGGCCACGATGCTGGAGTGCATCTGGCTGACCCGCGACTCGCTCAGGTCAAGCGTGGCGCCGATCTCTTTCATCGTCATGTCCTCGTAGTAGTACAGGATGATGATGAGCCGCTCGTTGCGGTTGAGCCCGCGCGTGACCAGGCGCATCAGGTCGCGGTTCTGCAGACGATGCGTGGGATCCTCGGCCTTCTTGTCTTCGAGGATGTCGATTTCGCGCACGTCCTTGTAGCTGTCGGTCTCGTACCATTTCTTGTTGAGACTGACCAGGCTGACGGCCGTGGCATCGCCGACCATCTTCTCCAGTTCTTCGAGGCTGACGCCCATCTTGACGGCCATTTCTTCCGGACGCGGCGGCCGGCCGTGCTCGGCTTCGAGCGTCTTGCGCGCTTCCTCGAGCTTGCTGGCCTTGCTGCGCACGAGGCGCGGCACCCAGTCCATGGTGCGCAGCTCGTCGAGCATGGCGCCGCGGATGCGCGGCACGCAATAGGTCTCAAACTTGACGCCGCGGTCGAGGTCGAAGGCTTCAATCGCGTCCATCAAACCGAAAACACCGGCACTCACCAGATCATCGAGTTCCACTCCTTCGGGTAAGCGCGCCCAGATGCGCTCCGCATTGTACTTCACCAGCGGCAGATAGTTTTCCACCAGTTGGTTGCGGAGCTCAACGGTTGGGTGCGCACGGTAGTCTTGCCAGAGCTGCTGGACATCCAAGTCCACACGCATCACCATGGACTCCTCCCTGATGTTTGGCAAGCGCTATCGGATAGCCGCTCCGCCAGTCTTTCGATTCCTTTCCCCATCCTGGCGGCGCCCGCCGCTGGAAGGGAAAAAGCAGTGACTGGCTGAGCGCGTGTCCCCCCGGACACCATGACGAGAAGAGAGATGGAAAGGCGTCTCAAGCGCCGGCCCGCTTGCCAGAGCGCCCGGGCACCAGCGGCCCAGACGTGCCAGCGCGCTTGGCTGACGCTGCGTCCACGGCGGGCAGAGGGAACTGTGCTCCTGCTGAAGACTCCCCATGTCTTCAGCAAGGGCGCCCCAGCGCGCTGCGCTGGACGCCCGGCTCCTTCTGCCTGCCTGGGCGCATGAGTTCCCTCATGCGCCGGGGTCCATCCGACTCCCCGCTTGCCGAACCCCGTCCGTTGCGACCTGAAGACAGGTCGCTCGCTTCGTTGTTATCGACCGCCACGGTTCAGGCCCTGCAATAAAACTGTTCCTTTTTCCAATTGCTTCGTTGCGGGCGCAGCGACAACCGGCAACCAGGAAACAAGCCGTAAGCCCGCAGGATGTAGGACGGATTTAATCCGTCCTAGGCCTCGGGATGGGGACGGATTGAAATCCGTCCTACGCCATTCCGTGCGCGGTGCGGCACAATGGGCAAGCCCGGACACAGCCGGACTCTTCCCGCCGCGGTCAAACACCGCCGACTGCGAATCGAAAATGCAAAGGTTGTTGGGGTGGGCTCATACGGAAAAGAGGCGAATCGGTCAAGATCACGTGTTGATTTCGCGGTAGATGCGCTCGAAATCGTTCTGGCGGACGGCAAAGGCCTGGAGCACATACGGATCAAACTGGCCCGCGGAGTTTTCCAGAAGGATCCTGGCGGCGTCGCCATGCCCCAGCGCAGGCTTGTGCATGCGGCGGCGACGCAGGGCATCGTAGACGTCCGCCAGGGCCACCAGGCGGGCCGCGGCCGGGATGGCCTCGCCGCACAGCTTGTCCGGGTAGCCGGTGCCGTCGTAGCGCTCATGATGATGGCGGACAATGTCCGAGGCCACGCCCAGAAAGGCCAGCGATTGGCCATGCTCCTTGCCGAGCGCCTCCAGGATACGATCGCCGATGAGGGTGTGGGTTTCCATCAGGAGCCGCTCTTCCATCGTCAATTTGCCTGGCTTGAGCAGAATGGACTCGGGCAGAGCCATTTTGCCGATGTCGTGCAGAGGCACGCAGCGCTCCAGTTGTTCCAGAAAGGTGTTGTTCACCACGCCTACCCAGCTTGGCGCGTCGGTCACCTGCTTGGCCAGGCAACGCGTGTAGCGCTGCAGCCGGCGCAGGTGCTCGGGGGTTTCGCCGTCGCGCGACTCGGCCATCTTGGCCATGGCGAAAAGCAGGGCGTCCTGGGCCTGGCGGACGTCGCTGGAACGCGCGCACAGGCTTTTCTCGAGCTGGCGATTGGTACGTGCCAACTGCTCGGCAATGGCGTCGGCCTGATCCTGCGCGACTTTCAGACGCACGGCATGCTGCACCCGCGCCAGCAGTTGTTTGGCGCCGAACGGCTTGGCGATGAAGTCGTCCGCGCCCAGCGGCATGGCGTCGGCGAGCTGGTTCTGGTCGCCCCGGCCGGAGACCACAATGATCTTCAAGTGTGCCTGCACGGGCCGCTCGCGCAAACGGCGACAGACCTCATAACCGTCCATGTCGGGTAAATTCAAATCGAGCAGGACCAGGTCGTAGTTGTTCTCTTGGAGGGCGTGGAAAGCGCCGGCCGCATCCGCGACCTCATCGCAGACAAAGCCGAGGGGCTGCAGGATCGCCCGCGCCAGGCTGCGAATGGCGCTCTCGTCGTCAACCAGGAGAACCCTTTTGACGGACTCCAAGCGCGCGAAGGAAGAAGGGGCCGCCGGCGCTAAACCCTTGGCCTGGACTGGCAACGCGCTTTCCTGCTGTCGGACCACATCCAGGGCGGCCGAGGGTTCCATCGTGAACGGCAGCAACGCATTCATGACGGTGATGGGCAAGGTCGGCCGCCGGGCCGGATCGCGTTGCAGCATCTGATCGACAATCGCTTCCAGCTCTTCGGGAATCTCAGGCCGCAGTTCGCGCAGCCGGCGTGGCTGTCCTTTCTGCAGAAGACGCAGGGACTCAGCGATGCTGCGCACACTCGGGTAGGGCGTCTCCCCCGTCAGCAACCCGAACAGCGTAGCGCCAAGGCCATAAATATCTGCGGGGGCGTCGACTGCCGACGGATCGAAGCTTTGCTCCGGCGCCATGTACTCCAGGGTCCCCAGCAGGGCGCGCGGGTCGGTCAGGCGGCTGCAAAACTGCCGCGCCAGGCCGAAATCCACCAGCTTGACTTGCCCCTGCTCGGTGAGCAGCAAATTGGACGGCTTGATGTCGCGATGAATCAGGTGGCGGTCGTGCGCCTCCTGCAAACCGCAGGCGGCCTGGCGGATCCACTCGCAGGCCTGCGGCACACTCACGGGGCCATTCTGCAAAACGTAGCGCTCGAGGTCGCCGCCGCTGACCAGCTCCATGACAAAATAGAGCATGGTCGGCATGTTTGGACCGGCGGCAGCGAGATGGCCGGCGTCGTAGGCGAGCACAATATTCGGGTGATGCAGGTCGGCCAGGACGCGCATTTCCGAGTAGAACCGTTCCAGCAGGGCGCTGGGGCAGTCCTCATCCACCGGCAGGACCTTGACGGCGGCGCGGCGCTTGAGCAGCATGTGCTCGGCCAGGAACACGACTCCCATGGCGCCGCTGCCGAGGCGGCTCAGAACGCGGTGGTTACCCAGGATCAAGCCATGCGTTGTGCCGGCCAGGGCGCGATCGAGCTGATATTCAGTGAGCAGGCCACCCTGGACCAGCGCTCCGCCCAGCATCTCCCCCGTGGTGTACTCGGCAAGCTGGTCCGCGGTCTGTTGCAGGAACCTCTCCGCCGCCGTCGAAGAGATGAGTTGCAGCCTTATCAGCTTCTCCAGGAAGGCTCGGGCCTCGGGAGGCAGCTTTCTGCCATGATCGGCAATCCTTTCCAGCGTCGCTTGCGCAGGGGCTTCGCAAATGGCTGAGTAATTCACTACTGCCTCTCTCCGTGTGGCTGGCCGGCTCTGCCCCGGGACGGCCGTCCTAGTTATGCTGAGGCGTGATTTTCATGGGCCGCCATAAGTGGCCATAAGATACTTCACGCAACTATAGGTCGGGATGGCATGCCGGGCAAAGAGCAGTGGTCAGTGATCAGTGGTCAGTGGTCAGTGGTCACTGCATTGATCACTGACCACTCACCACTGACCACTGTTCAGAGACCACTGACCGCTGGCCCCTGTTTGTATATGGTAATGGCAGGCGGAAACTGTCTTCGTTGGACACCGTGGAAGGAGGTATTCATGAGAGCACACCTGGGCACATTGGCAGTCGGGGCAATGGCTTTAGCAATGGGGTTCTGGTTCCTGACTGCAGGCAATAGCGGGGCGGCGAACGACAAGGGGGATGCGCGGACCGTCGTGCAAAACCTGGCCGACACCGTTGCCAAGGGGGACGCGGAGCAGGCCAAAACCATGGCAGCCGAATATGCCAAGGACGGCGACCTGGAAGCCGTCATGTACCTGATGAAAAAGCGAGAAAACAAGGGTAAGGCAAAAGGCTACTTTGGCGTGGGCAAGGAGCCCGGCTCGATCCAGCCGGACGGCATTGAAGCGAAGATTCAAGGCCTCGGCAAAAAGCCTCCCTCACAAGCGCAACTGGGCAAGGAGTCCGAGGCCCTTGTGGAAATGGCCTATCGCATCGCCGCGATCGCCGAAATTGCCAAGGCCAAACCCAGCGAGAAGGCGAATAACGCCGCCAAGAAGAAAGATTGGGCGGAGTTCGCCCAGAGCATGCGCTCGGGCGCCGACGAATTAGCTGAAGCCGCCAAGGAAAAGAAGGGTCCCGCCATCAAGGCCGCGGCCAGCAAGATTTACTCCTCTTGCAACAATTGCCACGGCTCCTTCCGGGATGATTAGTTTTTAGCGACTCCTGAAGGCCCAGAAGAGTTTCTTGACCGCACGCGCCGCGCAGCGTAGGCCTGCGGATGCATTCCGCAATGCATCCGCGGGCGTTCTTCGTTTGAAGCTTACGGCTGCGGCGGCCGAGGCGCTGAAGTCACGGGCACAGGCGTCTCCGCCCACTCGCCGCGCAGCCGCGCGGCCGGGCGGTTTTCAAAGGGATCGGGAACGGTGAGCCGCAAAAAAGGAGCGGGGCTTGTGCGCCTGGGAGCCGGCGCGGCCAGCGCGGCGGCCAGGGAATATTCCGCGGTGGCGTCATCCGTTGGAAGAGGTTCCTGGTACGGCGTCGCCAGGGGCGGCAAGGGCAACGGACCATCAAGCCGTGAAGATGACACCCGGACACGCTCGCCAGCTGGAAGATCGCGGCGCTCCGGCACGACCGGCTCGGCACGATAAAACGCCAGCGGCAGGCCTTCCGGCAATGAGCCCGCCGGCTTTTTCGTCGTCGGAGTGATCTTGTTCGGCGGTGGTATCTCAGCATGAGCTGGGGGAATAGATTTCTGCAAAGTTGCCAGGGTAGACGGCACGGGGAAAGTTACCCGCGGGGAATGCTTCTCCGTATTCAGTCCAGGCAAAGTGCGCGCGGGCGGCAAGTCTTCCGCCAAGAACTTTTCGCCACGATCGTTGGCGAAGACGGCTTCCTCTTCGGCGTCCCCCGCATTGCCGAGCGATTCGGCTTGCTTCTTCTCTGCGAGCGCGGCGACGGCTGCCTGCTGTGCAGGCGATTGGGCTATCGGCCGATGCCGGCCGCAACCGCTGAGCCCGACGGCGAATATTCCCATGATTATCAGAAAAGGCCGGCTAAGTTTTGGATAGCGCATATATTCTTCCTCGTTCCGTATCAATTCATTTCCCCGCGGGCACTTCGATCACCAGCTTCACGGGGGTTCCTTCCTTGGGGAGCAGGTTCTTGTCGGTCTCCAGCTCGAGAAAATGCTGATCGTCAAACTTGAGACTGGTCTGCAAGACGGTTTCGTTGGTCACCGGGAAGACGGCGATCAGCGTCCCGGTGAGATCCGCTCCGTAAACCTCGTCCGTCTTGTCCGCAGCCGGCTTGGTCATCACCGAACCGGTAAAGTACCACTTTACCCTGGGCATGGGCTTGCCGGACTTCTTGCCGACCAGGGTTTTCTCAATGGGCACGCGCCGCGGCCTGTCATGGTCGCGGGGAATTTCCAGATATACGTTCACTTCGGGCCCCTGCGGCGTCTCCTTGGTCTGGCCGGAAACCGGCTTGCCCGGCTTGAGGCCCAGCTCTTCGAGCGCCTTGTGCACGTCGCTCGGCTTCACGTCAATGGTCACTACCGTCTCATGGGCCTTGTGTCCCTTGGGGTAGGGATAGCAGGCGACGATCTCAATCGGATAAATGATGCCCTGGAATTTAGGATCATCCATCTTGCGCGGCGCAACTTTGCAGTCAATGGTGACCGTGCGCTTTTCCTTGTCGACTTTAACGCCGCCCGGCGCCTCCTTGTCGGCTGCCCGCGCGACCAGAGCGATACCGAACAGCAGTATTGCCGTCCGACCCATTCCCCAGTGTCCGTACATGCGGCCTCCTCCAAAAATCATAGGTCATTTATCCCCTAGGCAGGCCACAACCGTGGGTTGGCCGGCGTGCGCGCCTTCCAGGTTACAGGTGGCGACAAATACTCTGCCGCCGTGCACCGCGGGCCCGCCGTAGATCATGCCGGGTGCTTTCACGTCGGCATGGTTGGCGAGATCGATGGTCCAGAGCGGCTTGCCAGTTGCCAGGCTCAGGGCGTGCACAACGCCGCGAAGGTCGCCGGCGTAGACGACGACGCCAGCCACGGCGGGGGCGGCGAAGAACGGCGCCTTGCCATCGTAGATCCAGCGGCGCTCGCCGTTGGCCAGATCAAACGCGCGCACCTTGCCATCCGTGGCCGTGGCGACGGCAACTCCGTTCGCCAGGGCCGCACAGGAGAGTACACCGCCGGGGACCTGCTTGCGCCATTTCTCCTTGCCATCGGCCAGGTTGAAGGCGGCCACTTCGCCACGCGCGCCTTTCAGCGTCTTCGGGTCGTAGCCGACCGTGCTGCCGGTGACCACAACCGTCTCGCCGGAAACAGACGGCCCGCCCCAGGGGTTCACAAGCAGCGGCGCTTGCCAGCGGATGGCGCCGGTTTCGCTATCGAGGCAATAAAGCGCTCGCTCTCCCAACTTTTCCTTGTCCAGAAACGCGGATGCGACCAACACGCGGTCGCCGGCCACGGCCACGGGCGCATCGACATGCCATTTGCCGTCGCCTTGCTGCCACACGCGGCGAGGCGAAGGCTTGGGAAGCTGATCGTCATTGGGCGGCACCGCGAAGTCGGGGTCCTTCTTCTTGTCGGCCTCGTACTTGGCCTGAAGCTCGTGCCACTTTTGATGGAGGATCTTTTGAATCTCCGGCAGGGCCATCTCCTTGCCGTCGAGGGTGACGCGCTTCATATCGACGCAGAGCACGCCCGCCGCTCCCCCGCCGATATAGACCTTCTCGTTGGCAATCGTCGGCGAGCCCTCGAGATGGACGAGCGTGCCGGGAACCTCCAATTGCCACAGTGGCAAACCTTGCTTTTGCAGACAGTGCAGGCGAGCGCCGTCGGTCTGGTGCATGCCGTCGCCAAAGACAATCTTGTCGCCGGCCAGCGCGGCAGAGCTCACCACGGGCAGCTTCAGATACGGCGTGCTCTTGGTCCAGGCCGCACGTTGCGGAGCCTTCGGGTCGGCGGCGAGGCAGTAGAACGTTGACACATTGAAGGCGCCGAGGCCGGAGATCAGGAGCTGATCGCCATGCGGCACCGGAGCCGCAATGAAATGCTCCTGGCTTTTGAAAACCCATAAGACCTTGGGCGAAGACGGCCCGGGTACGCTGTCGGTGTTGGCAGTCCGCTGAAGATTCCCCCGATACGTGGACCACGGCTCGGCAGCAAAGAGCGTGCTCTCTCGCCCAATCGTAGAGACGTGGAGGAGGGAGAATGCCGTGATTAACTTGACAATACGATTCATCAAGGAGCTACTCCATCCTGGGAGTTTGATCGTCGAGCACGGAACGCAATTGGCTCCCCGTCACCGTGATGTCCTTGGCACGCATGAGCCCGGAACTATAGCGGACTTCCACGCGATAAGTGCCAGGCGCCAGGGCAAAGCGGGCACTCTGGGGTTGCTGACCGCCGCGGCCGTCGCCGCCCGAAATGTCGCGCACGCCTTGCTGCTTGCCTTCCTTGTCGAGCACGCGCACGCGGCTGCCTACCACGCCGCCGCTGCCGGCGACGAGAAGCGTCACGGGCGTTCGCTTCGCTGCCAGCGCCGGGTTTCCCAGCAGCACCACGGACTCTTGCCCCTCGTTATTGAAAACCATGTCGAGCATGCCGTCGCCGTTGATGTCCACCAGGCAGACTGCCTGGGAGTTGAAGATGCGCTGTCCCAGGCCGATCTCTTCGGTGGCATCCTGGAAAGTGCCGTCGCCCTTGTTGCGGAAAAATCGGTTGGGTCCGCGCAAGCAGCCGACGACAAGATCGAGATGACCGTCATTATCAAAGTCGCCCCAGGCGGCGCAGGTCGCCATGCCGACCGGCCTGGCCAGATCGCCGGCCTGGGCTGTGACATCGGTAAAATGTCCCTTGCCGTCATTGCGGAAAAGCTTGCAGGCGCCGTTCTGCGGCACAAACAGGTCGGGATGTCCGTCATTGTCAAAATCGCCGAAGACCGGGCTGATCTTCCCCGGTTGAAAAGAAATACCGGAGTCCCTGGCTTCCACAAAGCCGTTTGGCGTGTTGAGCACCAGCATTCCGGTACCGGCACCATAGAGGAAATCGGGACGGCCATCGCCGTTGACGTCGCACACTGTCAGCGTATCGCCTTTGACGTTGCCGCCGATGCCGTTCGGCCCGAGCCCGACCTTCGCGGAAATATCCTCGAACTGCCAGGTAACTGCGGGCGGTAGAGTCGCCCGGGGCATGAAGTAAAAGGCCCATTCGCCTTCCGCCTGGCAAATCTTCATGAGGAGCCGGTTCTTGCCGGGCTTCAGCTTCAACACCACCTGATCCTGGTCAGGGGCGCAAGCGCGGGCCACATTCTGAGCCAGGATTTTTTGTCCGTTTAGCCACACCGTTAGGGTGTCGTCGCTGCCTAACGATACGGGAATCTCGCGTGCCGTCTTGGAATCGATTTCCCGGTACACATACGCGGTGGCCTGGACGTTATTTTCCGGTTTGAAGAGAGCAAGGTTGTTGATTTCGCCGTCCCGGAACTGAGCCTCACGCCAGGTTGCCTCTTCGCCGTTCTTGCCGGGGTATTTCTGGGCGAGAGCGATCTCCTTCTCCGGCGGATAGACCGCATCAAAACCTTTACCGCCGTTGTTCGCGAATGGCCCAATGTACTTCCAGGCTCCAAAGGCCAGAGGTACCGCCTCGGGCGGCGCCGGGCCTTTGTTGCGATAGAGCCGCAGCCCATGAAAGCCATTGCCGAGAAGGATGTCGGGTTTGCCGTCGCCGTCGTAGTCGATCCATGCTGCGGCAGTCAGGTTGTAACAGGCTTCGCGCGGGAGCAGGTGGCTATCATCGCGAAAGCCGGTGCCCAGGTTCGTGAAGAGTTTCGGTCCCGCCGGCGTGGCCAGCAACAGGTCCGGCTTGCCGTCGCCGTTATAATCCGCCCAGACGGCGGCCCGGCAACCGCTCACGCCGGGCAGCGCAATCTCGCCTAGCGATTCGCCGCTATTTTGCAGCAGCGCCATTTTGCCGGCACCGACCAGGCAGAGATCCGTCTTGCCGTCGCCGTTGAAATCGAGACTGGAGATCGCCTGAGCGTCGGGGTCCACGCGACCGAGCGTTGAAATATGGGTAAAGCCAGGCATGCTGGTAATGCGGCGGAAGTCCTCCGCCCCCCAGCCAACGAAATCACGCTTGGGATTCCAATCCTGGAGTTTCAGGCTGGCCCGCAAGCGCTGGATGCGGGCGCGACGCAGATGGAGATCGTCCTTGTTGCCGTCCATCATGCAAGGCACGATCACTTCCTTGCCGCCCAGGATGTCGGTGACCGCCGTGGCCAGCTTATCCACCTGGCCGCAATAGCTGCGCAGCAAGAACGGCTCACCGTGGCTCATGCCCCACCATTCCCCGCCGGCATACGCCTGATACCAGTAGGTGCCGATGCAGGTTTCGCTGGCGCCGCCGTTGTGGAAGAAGATGGCAGTCTTGCCGACCTCGGCCCATTCCATCGGATACTGCCACTCGCGCGGATGAAAGCCGTTCTTGCCGATATTGTGCTTGATCACATCGGTCGGATGGGTGCCTTTGAGGTCTTTCACCTTGCGGTAGATGATGAGGTTGTTCTGCTTGTCCACTTTCTCGATGCGCAGCACCATGATGTTGGTCGAGAGCTGGACCACCAGGCCGAGGCTGTGCGGCGCTTCGACGTAGGCGTAGGCCGGCTGCACAACCCAGGTCGCCATGAGACCGCCCAGAATGATGGCGAGGCAGCAGAGCAGGCGTTGATGGGACTTCATTCATCCTCCTCACATAAACCATAGTCATTGGTCATTCGTCATTCGCGAATGACGAATGACCAATGACCAAAGGTAAGTCAGGATCAGCATCCTGACCTACGGCATGTCACCATCCTTCAGTAACTCTAGCCTTTCTTTGGCGACGCCGGCCCATTTGCTCTCAGGGTGATCGCGAATAACGCGGCGCAGGAGTTTCTCGGCCTGGTCTCGTTGCTTGAGTTCCGTGAAAGCGCGCGCGGCTTCGCAGAGGGCGACGGCGTTCCATTCGGGATAGTCGTAGGTGAACGGCACCACCAAAAGGGCAGTTGCCGCCTCCGGATGACGTTTCTGATCCAGGCGGCACAGGCCGATCTGCAATTGGGCTTTGGCGGCTGTCTCGGTGGCTGTGCCGGTGGTGACCTGCGTGTAGGCCGTCACTGCGTTGTCGTACTGCTTCTGATTTTGCCAGGCCCAGCCAATGCTGTAGCGCGCCTCGTGGATCCAGGGGCTATTGCCGAAGCGATTTACCAGCGTCTCCAGCGCCTGGCGGCTTTGCTCCCATTGTTTCAAATTTGCATAGGCCTGACCCAGGCGGAGCAAGGCACGATCGCTGAGCCCGGGCAAGTTCTGGAATGGCTGCTGATCGCGGAAGGGAATCAGGTGCTTGACGGCCCCTGCCGCATTTCCCAGCTCCAGCATGGCTTCGCTCGCGCGATAGCGTGCCTCGGCGGCAAGCGGGCCTTTCGGATTTTGCATGACGGCGTCAAATTGAGCCAAGGCGGCTTGCGCGTCTTTCCGGGCGGCATGGCAAAAGCCGAGGCGAATGCGAATCTTATCCGTCAACTCGGGAGAGGGTTCCTTATCCAGCGCCTCGCTCAGCAGCTTCAGCGCCACATCATATTCCGATCGTTCCACGAGCAGTTCGGCCAGTTCAAAACGCGCGTGAATCGCCAGCGGCAACTCCGGGAAGGAAGTGATCAAGTCCTTGTAGAGCGCACGTACTTTCAGTTCGGCCGGCTGAATAGGAATGGCCGATAACGAGATCTCCGGCACGGATGTTGGCGGTGGCGACCGGGGATCTCTCTTTGCCGCCTCTGCCTGCTTTCTCTTGAGCAACTCCTCCTGCAGGCGCGAACGCGCTGCAGCGATCTGAGCATCGGCCAACGTCTTGCAACCCCAGGCCGCCTCATAGAGCATGCGCGCGCGAATGTCGGCGCTCGCTTGTTTTTGCTTGAGCTGGTCGGCCTGGACTTCCAGATACTGGACGGCTTCGGCCACGAGACGCAGACCATCGTCGATGGCGCGGTCGGCCGCCACGATTTGTTCGGGCTTCCCGGCCGCGGCGCGCGCCTTCTGAGCAGCTTCCAACTTCACCTGGCCTTGCTCGCGCAGACATTGGCTGGAACGCAATAGTGCTTCAATCCCCTCGGGCCGGCCGGCAAACTGCTTGGCGATCTGCTCGAACAGGGCGCGCGCCTCGTCTAACCGGGCGGCTTCCTTGAGTGCCATGCCGTGCTGATATTGAAGCACCGCGACCCAGGCGGCCCGTTCGGGGTCGCGCGCCAGGGCGGCTTCGTGTTGTTGCCGGCATTGTCCCAGCACCTTGGCCGCGTCCGCCGCCCGGTGCTGCTCGCGAAGCAGGGACGAAAGCTGCAGCAAAGCCAGCGGCGCCACGGCGCTGTTCCTGAGCGGGTCGGCGGCGAAACGTTGCAGTTCATTCATGGCATTGCCCTTGTCGCCGCCCAGGGCGATGCATTTGGCGCGTTCAAAGACGGCTTGCGGCTGCAAGGCATGTTTGGGAAAACGTTGCGTCAAGGCTTCGTAAGCCGCCCGCGCATCCCCCAACGCCTTGGCTCGATCGGGCGATTGCGTGAATAGCCCGGCCAGGCGCTGATGGCACAGGCCCAGCTTCAGAAGGGCATCGGCGGCCTGGGGATCGTTCGGCTGGGAACCGATGTAACCGGCCAGCAACTCGGCCGCGGACTTTAGTTGCTCCTCCATCTTGCCGGCAGCCAGCGCATCGTCCGCGTGGGTAGGAGCTGTGCGTAGCAGGCAATCTGCCAGCAGATACGGCACCTGCGCCAGTTGGTCGACGCGCTCTGCCTGGGGGATCGTCTCCAGGGTCTTCAGGCATTTCTCGAAGTCTGCCTTGTGGTAGGCGGCCAGGGCAACTCCATAGCGCGCCAGATTCGCATACGTGAAGTCAGGGAACCTGTCCAGGACGACTTGATAGCGCCTGGCGGCCTCGTCATGTAAACGCGCCGCTTCTGGCGCTGCGTTCTGCGCCTTGGTCTTTTCGACTACCTGGGCCATGAAGTGCGCGTTCTCGGCGTGCCGGAACAGCACGGCCGGCAGCAAGATGCTTTTTGGGAAAAGTTGCTGGAAGCGCAGGCATAGCTTGTCGGACTCCGTGTAGTCGCCGGCAAGATGCAGTGCAGCGGCCTGTCGCTGGAGCACTTCCTCATCGCGATTGGGCAGCGACTTCTCATTCAGAATCTGGCCATACGTGGCTGCGGCCTCGCGGTGTTGTTTGGCGAGTTGCTGGGTGTCGGCCAATTCAAGAAGGATTTCGCCGCGCCGCTCCCTGGCCTCAGGATCCTGGCTGCTCGACTGTTGCGCCCGGTCCGCCGCGCGACGCAACGTGTCCATGGCAGTCCGTAACGCCTGTCCGTAGCCTTGCGCGTTGTTGGGATCGGCAGCGCCAACCTGAGCCCTGGCGATCCAGAGCAAGGCCTGATCGGCCAGGCGCGGCTCCTTGTCCGCGAGCGGCTGGAGAACGCGAACAGCCTCTGGAAATTGCTTGAGCTGTACCCGGCAGAATCCCTCGCGAAGTTGAGCCTCTTGTGCAAGGGACGATTTCGGCCATTGCTTCGAGAATGCCTCCAGCCGCGCGAGTGCGTCGGCGAACTTGCCGTCTTCATATTGCAGCAGTCCCAGGTACAGCGTCGCGCGGGCCATATGATCGGGAGGCGGATCACGGCTCAAATTCTCCAGACGCACTTTCTCTTCGGGATCATTTTTGAAGTTCGCCGGCTGGCGCAGTGCTTCGACCGCCGCCTGCTTGTGCCGCGCATGATCGGCAAGCACCCCTTCATAATCATCGGCTGCCTCCTTGCGCTCGTCACTCAGATGATGGACCCGCGCCACCAGATAGCGCGCATGCGTGCCGAACACCGGATCGTCAAACGGAGCCAGCCGGTTGAGGGAACGCCCGGCGATAAGATAGTCTCTACTGAGAAAACTGGCAAAGCCGTGGAAGTAAAGCCCCAGTTTGGCGTACCGGCTCTTGCCCCAAACGGCCTGCGTGGCAAACGGTTCAGCCGCTGCCTGGGCTTCTTTGACCTTGCCCGAACGAAGGTGCATCTCCGCCAGGTCGCAGCGGGCGCGGGCGCCCCACTCTTGTTCGACCGGCAGGTCCTTGGCATCGGCAGGCGGCTCTTTTGCACGCGCGGCGAACTCGGCGAATGCCGCTGCAAATTGGCCGGCGGCCTGTTCAAAGCGTTGCCGCGCGGCAGTTTGCCTCTGGGGCGCTTCCTGGGGTCGGGCGTCGGCCTGGGCCAACTCTCTCATGCCCAAACCGCGCTGCGCCAGGCCAAGGTAGTACACCGCCCGGGCGTGTTCGGGAAACTCTTTCTTGTTGACCAGGACCTGCAGTTGTTCAATGGCGCCGGCGTAATCCCGATCCGGCCCTTCAAGCAAGCACAGCGCCATGCCGTAGCGCGCGGCGTCAGCCTCCCTGTGGTTGCCGTGGCGTCCCAGGAATTCCTTGAATCTACCGGCGGCAAAAGGATAGTTCTTCTCGTTGTAAGCGCGGCGCGCGCTGGCGAGAAGCATGTCGGCAGCCTGTTCCGGCTTAAGCTGCGCCGGCGCGCTAGTCGCGCAGGTCCAGCATACTGTCAGAGTCAGAAGCCATAGATGCGCGACGATCCGCCTCGCCAAACGATTGAACACCAGCATCCCCGCGACCTCCTGATTTGGGAAAATGAGAGCAGCAGCCGGTCGAGGAAGGTTGCCCGCCTTCTCGCGGGCGCTAATAGGACGATTGATTCTCTGCCGATGAACCGACGTTGCCGGAAAGCGAAAAGTTCCTTGTCTTGCACCACCGCGGCGGCGTCATCCTGAAATCAAGCCGTGTGCGTCGGGGAAACCACCTGCCCCATGGAATGGATGGAATAACGAGGGGCCCGTGGTACGCTCTGCGAAGCCACATCCCTGTTCTCGCCCGGGCGCAAAACATGAGAGCTATTGTGGTAGGCTGGCCGATAAACGTCAAACCAATTTCTCGCACTGCCCCACCCAGGATGATCAAATTCGTCATTTGTTGCCGTCAACTCGTGTAGCTCAGCCAACATCTCAGCAACAGGTCAGGAGGCATCGAGCGCTCTCAATTTTTTCTGGAAGCAACCAGGGCATGGTAACGAGCCGCCAGCGCTTGCAGCTTCTCCGAATCGAGCACGTTGTCAGCAAGGTGTCGGGGAATGTCCGAGGCACCCAGCCTGATTCCAGCCAGTGCCCCGACGATGGTACCCAGAGTATCCACGTCACCGCCCAACTGGAGGGCGTTGGTGACGGCCCTGGACCAAGAATCAGGGTGCCGAAGTAGACACCACAAGGAAGCAAGAACGGTGGGGATTACAAACGGCGTGATAATGGGCTGCTGGAACTCAGGGCCATACCTGCCCAGGCAATGCTCGGCAATGCTTCATCCTGACGTTTGCCGAGAAGCGTGGGAAGCGCTTGGACGCTGGTGGCAAAGCTCGGTTCAAAAAGCGCCATCGTTTCGGCGATGGCAGCGCAAAAGGTCAGAGGCGAGTCTGCCTGATCGCTGGCCAGCAGTTGAGCTGCCTTTGCGATAGCGATTCCTCCAGCGATGCTGCGGGGGTCGTGATGCGTAATCCTCGATACGTCGGCAACAGCGGCAGGCAACCGGTCCGGTTCCTCAAGGAAAAAAAGGCCCAGGACGGCGGTGCGCATGGCCGTGCCATTTCCCGCCTGCCCCACCGCCGCACCGCAGGTTGTCCAATCGCCGGTCCTCAAGAAAGTTTGCGCAGCGTGGGTGCAGGCACCGCCTGGACCGACCACGGCTTGACGCTTCAATAACCGGGCTATCGAGCGAGCCAGATGCGGCAAGGAGAGATCGCCGCTTGCGACGAGGGATTCGACGGTGGCGACAGAAAGCTGCGTGTCGTCCGTGTATTGACCTTTCGGATAACCCTCGATTTCGGCGAAGTCGGCAAGCAACCACCGTTGGTCCGGTATCTGGTGGGGCCAGAGACCTTCGTAAGGAGCGCCCAAAGCATCGCCCACGGCACAACCCAGAATGCAGCCAAGCACACGCTCTCGCAGACCGACTTGGCTGCCGGGCATGGTCCATTCTCCAGCGCAGGAGGATGAGTCAGGCAAAGTTCCACTGGCTCGGGAGGTTACAACCGCAAATGCTACAGATTTCACTTCCGCAAATGTCATTCCTAATTGAATCCTGTCGCAGTTCGCCTGGCTGATCCGGCCTTCGCCAACCGGAATCACAAGGTAACCAGCCGCGATGGCGACAAGGATAAAGCCTGTCCCGGCCCAGAACCACCAGCGTCTAAGCAGCCAACGCATGGCCTTATTCTACCCGCCATGTCCGTTTCTTTGGCTGCGAATGCGCGTCAGCTCCCCTTCGATCATCGCCCGGCGGTCAGCCTGGATCTGGCGGTAATGACGCAGGCCGAAGCGGCGGATGGCGAAGAAGTCGATGGCGGCCAGGAAGATGATCGACATGAGCAAAATCAGCACAATGCCCCAGTAAGCGGCGTAATAGAACCGGGTCTGTTGTTCCTCGGCAGTGAACTGGTAGGCCGGATTCTCGGCGCGCTTGTTCGCCAGGTCGATGGCGCCCGGCTCCAGCTTGAAATGGGCCGCCAGCATGGCCGCCAGGATGACCATGATGGCCGAGCAGGTCAAACGCCGCCAGGCCTGCCGGCGCAGGTAGCGCCGATCCTCGTCCGAGAGGGTGTCGGAGGAGGGCAGCGTTCGCAGGGTCAGCACTTGCCGCCAGCCGAAATAGCCCGCCATGGCCAGGAGCACGACCACCAGGATGATGCCGAAAACAATCTGCGAGGTTTCCACGGTGTAAATCTCGTTGGTTGTGCAGGCGGCTCATTTGACGCGCTGCAGCCAAATCGACAGCACGCGCGCCACCTGGCTCATTCCCTCCGGCGCACAGTTGGCCGGAATGTCGCTGAGGCGATGCCAGTGCGGGTAATGGAAGTCGATCAGGTCGACCGCCGGGATACCTGCCCGATTCAGCGCTACATGGTCGTCCAGCACATCATCGCCGACTTTGTTCTGGAAAACAGTGCATTTCTGTTCCGCGGCAATGGTCCACAGTTCATCCACGAGCGCGCGCGCCTGGGTAAGCGAACGTTGCTCGACGGGAATCTCCACGTTCTTGCCCGCGATCATGTCGAGCAGCACGGCGCCGAGATAGCGATGCTTCGGCCGCTCGCGCTGGTAGCGCTGGGCGAAGTGCTCCGAGCCAAAGAAGTATTTATCGTGACCCGGCTCGGGATCAAAGATGTATTCCTCGCCGTCGAACAGGACAAAATCCACGCCCACATTGGTCTTGAGGTCTTTCATGTGGTTGGCCAGCTCCATGAGCAGGGCCACGCCGGAGCCGCCGTCGTTGGCGCTCACGAATGGCTCATGCCACTTGCGGATATTCTCTTCCTGGTCGGCAATGGGACGCGTGTCGTAGTGGGAGCAGAGAATGACCCGCCGCGTCCGCTCGGGATGCCAGGAAGCGATCAGGTTGGCCATGTCCACGGGCTTGCGCTGGCTGACCTGGCGGGCGCTGAACTCCTGGAACGCGACCGTGGCTCCCTGGGCCTCGAAATGTTTCTTGATCAGGTCCTGCTGCTTCTTCATCGATTCCGTGCCGCTCATGCGCGGGCCCAGTTTGCAAATGTCTTCCAGGTAGCTCATGGCGCGTTTGCCGTCGAAGGCCGCCGCTTCCGCCGGGGCGCGATCCTGCGCGAACTCATCGGGTGCTGCGGAACTTGCCGGAGAAGTGGTGAACACGCGGTAGCCCCCTAGCGCCAGAACGGCAGCGATGACGAGCAAAACTCCGACAGTCCAGCGCGGCATGGTACGATCCCTCGAAAAGACCGGCAAACGGCACGTCCGTACTTGCTGCTGATTGTACCCCGTTCGGCAAATCGGAGCGAGACGGTTTTGCTATGCCGCCGCCAGCATGGCTTCGGCCCGTTTGCGCCGCGCGTCGAGAAGCCAATGCAGCGCCATGCCGACAACCAGAAGAATAGCCAGCCACTGGTAGAAGGTCAGGCCTAGACCGGCTACTGGCTCCGGCCGAATATACTCGCTGAGAAAGCGGTAGACGCCGTAGGCGATCAGGTACAGCTTCAGCCGTTGGTAGCGGAACCAAGCATGCCGGATAATTTCGATCAGCACGACGGCCATGCCGAAGTGGAAGAGACTCTCATAGATTTGCGTCGGGTGCCGGCGGATGCCGTCGCCGAAATCCACGCCCCAGGGCAAGCTGGTTGGTGTCCCATAACAGCAGCCGTTGAAGAAGCAGCCCCAGCGGCCGACCACCAGCGCCAGGGCTAGCGGCAAGGCGAAGGTGTCGCCGGTCTTGGTGCGCACGCCCAGGGCCAGCTTGGTCAGTTCGACGAGCAGGTAGGCGCCGGCCAGCCCTGTCGTGATAGTCTTGCCGTCGGTCAGCCAGGCGGACCAACTGAGCCAGCCTTCGCCGTTGCTGAAAGCGAACGGCGCCTTGGCGCCGAGTGCGCCGCCGACAAAAGCCGCCACGCCCAGCGCCAGCCGTTGCCACCAGGGCAAGAGCGCCAGTTCCGCGGACCTGGGTTGGAAATGACGGACCACCACAAAGACCATGAGCGCCAGGAGCATAAACCAGGTGTAGACCAGATGATGCATTTAACGATTTACCAGCTCCAAAGCTTGCCTGGATTCGGCGAGCGGCGGGAGTGACACATGGCCGTCGCGATAGAGCGTGTTGTATGCGCAGAACGGCACGACGTGGCCGCTGGGCAGCAGATGCGCCAGGCAACACTTCATGACCCGGCGCGTATCAAACGTGTAGGCATCGAGAAAAGCGGTCAAGGTGATGCGAAATACCTGGTCGCCCGTCAGTTTCTCCGCCAGGGCCTTGACCATGAATTCATCGAGCGCGGGGTCGGCCGGAGCGCAGCCGTTCGGGCCGCAACCGCAACCGCCGGCGCCGTCCAGGTACCGCGCAACCAGCTGTCGCGCGCGCGCCGGCGTGAAGATGATGCTGTTGGCGATGAGCGGCATGTGCTTTTTGACGTCGACCAGCCGCGACACGGATACCGGCTTGCCGCCGCCGCGATAGAGATAGCACATCATGTGGCAATTGGGATGTGCGCACGGCAGGGGATAGAAATCGCCCTCGGCGACGAGGCCGGCTGTCTGCGCGACGATGCCCTTGACCACGTCCGGCATGGTGGCGCGGTTTTCCAGGTCGGCGGCATCCAGATGCCGGCCGCAGTAGGTCGCGAGCTGAAAGCTGATGCCGCGCACCATCGGCCGCTCCAGGCCAAACTGAACCAGGCGCCCCAGTTCGTGCATGTTGGAGTGATGCTCGACCGTGCACACCAGTGTGCAGCGGATTTCATGCTGCCTGAGCACTTCCAGGGCGGCCAGTTTCGTGTGCAGCAGGTCCTCGCCGCGCAACCGCTGATAAGCCAGATCCTCCAGACTGTCGAACTGCAGATAAATTTCCAGCCGGTCGCGCATGGCGGCGAGGGCCTCGACAAGACCGGGGTCCCTGGCCATGCGGATGCCGTTGGTATTGATCATCACGGCGGCGATCGGCTTCTCGTAGGCATAGCGCACCATGCGCAACAGGTCGGGATGAAGCGTCGGCTCGCCGCCCGAAATCTGTAGCACGTCGGCGGCGCCCTCCAGGTAGACGTAACGATCCACCATCCGCGCGTAGGTGGCAAAATCAATGGCTTGCCCGCCGGGCCCTGACTCGGCGAAGCACATCGGGCAGCGGAGATTGCAGTTCGACGTGATCTCCACGAGCGCGATGCAGGTATGCTGCTCGTGCTCGGTACACAGGCCGCAATCATAGGGGCAACCGCGGTCCGGCCGGGTGCCGAAGGCGCGTGGCAGGCGGGCAGGCTGGTCAAATTCATGGCGGTCGTAATAGGCGACGTCGGAGCAAACGAAGTCCTCCAGGTAGCCATGCTCCGGGCAATGCTTGCGCAGGTAAACCCGGTTGTTGCGGACGATGATCTTGGCGTCCACCAGCCGGCGGCAGCCTGGACAGAGACTTCTGGTTGTTCCGAGAAAGGTGTAGTCACGCAGGCTCGGCACGAAAGTCACTCCTTGCGGTTAGCGGAAGCGAGGTGAACTCGCCATGCAAGCGATAAAGAGAAAGACAAGCCCGGCCAGGATCACCAGAGAGATGATGCCCGCGCCGACCAACGTCCCGAGAATCACGCGCCCTACCCCGCGGGCCGCGGGATTCCCTGTGGTTCGGGCGAACATGATGCCTGTGGCAATGCCGGCCAGGACAAGAACGACCAGCGTCACCGGCATCAGCGGACCGATGCTGCGCATCTCGGCGGCGATGCCAAAGCTTGGGATGAGGGCCATCGCCAGGCCGATGGCGCCGAGAACGGCCAGCCCGATCAAGCCGCAGCCCGTGCCTCGGGTGTCCTGGCGCACATCGCGATCGACGGACAGGGAACCTCTGCGCAGGGAGCGGCGCGCGGCGTCGTGCTCGCAATAGGGGCAGAAGCGCCACTCCGGATCCAGTGTCTTGCCGCAGCCTGGACAGGTGCGGGGTGGAGTTGGAATCGGCGGGCTGACTGGATAGGCTTCGGTGACCGCCGTACTTGTGCCGCCGGCGGCTGTCGCTCCAGCGGCCGGCCTGTTGGGGTTGGCGACATGCGCCAGGCAGCGCGGGCAAGTGAGCCACTGCTCCTGAAGATCGTCCGGAAAGCGCAACCAGCGCCCGCAGGCGGCGCACTTCACCTGTTGCGGCACGGCTAGCCCTCCCTGGGTTCTTCTATATCCACGACGTAGCCCTGGGCCAGGCGGCGTGCCTGGCGAACCATTTGCCCCGCGAACAGGCCGGCAGCGCCAAGCGCCAGGACGAAGATTACCTGATCGGCACGGCTCAAGCGGCGGGGATCGGTCGGATAGCGCTCCAGGCCGACCAGAAAATACTTGTAGTAGCCGAGAAAGAGAACGTAGGCCGCCATGCTGCCCAGGCTGGCGAAGTAAGCCAGCGGCAGCGACAGCCGCAACGGGGCCGAGGCGATGACAAGAAAATAAAGGACGGCCAGTGTGCTCGTGGGCACACCGGCCACGACGAGCACGGCCGTCACCATGACAATGTCCCAGGCGACGGCGACATATTTGAGCGCGGGCGGAACGTAGCGCCGCGACAGGCAGACATAAAGCGCCAGGACGCTGGCTGCCCAGGCAAGGGATATGGCTGTGACCGCCACATGAAAGCCGCTGTCGCTCCGGCCGTCGGACGCGAAGTAGCTCTGTACCAGGTGATTG
This sequence comes from Gemmataceae bacterium, assembly GCA_035939715.1. Taxonomy (GTDB): domain Bacteria; phylum Planctomycetota; class Planctomycetia; order Gemmatales; family Gemmataceae; genus DASZFN01. Next base: position 23,716 of record DASZFN010000842.1, read on the forward strand.
CCGTAGAAAGCTATAATAGCCGCCAGCCGGATGAGATTGACGCGCACCTCGCCAGCCCAGGCTTCGATCCGTCGGGCGTTCTCCCACCGGTCATCGCTTGTCATGGTGTCCTCGGCCGGTCCACGGGGGATTCGCTGGAGAACCCTGTCCGCTTATCCGGACAGGAAAGTAAGCAGACACTCGAGATCAAGGCGAGTATGGTTCAAGGCCATCAGAAAGCAAGTAAAATCCTCCCCAGCGGCCAGTCGAAAGCAATGTCCAGCTCTCCTCCGGACTGGCAACTTCCGCCCGGCGTAACGCGCGGCTTGTGGGACTACCTTCATGACGCCGAACTGGCACGCAACTATGACGCGTCCCTGGCCGGCTCTGCGCTTATGCGCGCCGACCTGGCGTTTGCGGAGCGCCACTTTGAGCGGCCAGGCCGCTTGCTGGACCTCGGCTGCGGCACCGGCCGGCTGCTCGTGCCTTTCGCGAAGCGCGGCTACTGGGTGCTTGGCATCGATCTCCATGAGGAAATGCTTCGGCAGGCAGCCGCCCGCGCGCATCGGGCCGGCGTCAACGTCCACCTGCTAAAGGCCAACCTGGTGATGCTTGACGCCTTGCAAAGCGCGTCGTTCGACTATGCCGCGTGCTTGTTCAGCACCCTGGGAATGATTGACGGCACGGACAACCGGCAGCGCCTGCTGAACCACGTCTATCGCATCCTGCGTCCAGGCGGCAAGTTTGCACTGCACGTGCACAATCGTTGGTTCAACATGTGGAATGCCGCCGGCCGCCGCTGGTTGGCAAGAGATCTGATAAGACTGGGTTTCCACGGTAGGGAACGGGGCGACATGACCATGCCGGTCCACCAGGGCGTCGCCGGACTGAAATTGCATCTCTTTACGCGCCGAGAGGCTGTGCGGATGCTCGGCAAGGCGGGTTTCGATGTCGTGGAAACAATGTCTCTAGGGCTCACCGGCCCGCTAAGGAAGCCGTGGTTCTTGAAAGGTATGCGCTCTTATGGATTCCTCCTGTGCGGCCAGCGACCAGCGGCTGAGTGATCCCATCAGGAGCCAAGTTTTAACCTTCCTTGGGCGCTTTTCAGGGGTCATAGCGACCGCGATTGCGCAATTCAACATTGGCAAATGCGCATCTAATTGCCGAATCGGTTTCCGCGAGATAAGTTTGGCAGGGCTTGATTCGTAAAGTCAAGCAGCACCCGCACCTACAAAGCGCTGTAGCCCCTGCAGCGGTCAGCGAATAGCGAACTGTGCGCGGATGCCGTGGATTTTCGCCTTTGATCGAGTTCCCGGCTCAATCGCTGAGCCCGCGCGAGCGTGGCTTGCACCTGGTCCAGAAGGATGCGTAGCGTTTCTTCAACCCTTATCGCCTGGGCCAGCAATTCACGTGCAATATCGGCTGGGGGTGCGGAGCTTTGGGCGGTCTGTTGCATGTTGATTATCCTCATCGGGCGCTGGAAGCCTTCCTGTACGCCAAATGCTGCAAACGGCGCGCCAGTACGTGAAGGTATGCCGGGATGTTTATCGGTGATTAGCCGTTACGATCTGAAAGGGATGTCGTATCGGATCGGTCCGCTGTCTTTCGCGAAGGCCTGGTCTTCTCAAGAAGCTGATCGATTTCTTGGAGAAGGCGCGACAGCGTCTCCTTCACTTTGCGGGCTTCCTGGTAGAGTTTGTCGGCTGAATGGTCGGAGCGTCCGGCAGGCTCTTCCATGACCTGTTCCTCAAGAAACATCCTGAAACTGATGCCGCGTCTTTCGAGTGTCATACTTCCATGCGCAACTTCCTTAGCAACCGCCTTGGGCGGAAAAAGGAAGTTGGAATGGTAGGGAGCAGCTGTAAAAGTGTCAAGGTCGGAGCCCTGGCTTAGCGCTAGCAAGATGGGCGTGGATTCTCGCGTTAAGCCTGCATGCCGCCTGAAGGCGGAACTACGAACGCGGTGTGCGGCGGATTGCTCACTTGCCGCGGAAATCCGCGGCAAACGCCTTGGCGTTCAAGTTCTCTCCGGTCGCGAACCTGGTCAGATCATTCCAGTTCAAAGTCCGGCCCGGGCCGAAAACGCGCTTCTTCATGTAGCTGCCGACCTCCTTGTTGCCCAGATAAATGACGCTGTCCGGATCCGCGCCCTGGTAGACTTCGCGGGCAATGGTGTGGTGCACCTGCGAAGCGAAGAGCTGACCCATTTGATAGTTGTGATAGTAAACCGGCGCGCTCACGATGTGGATCTTGCTCGCGTAATCGGGGGCGTCGCGGCCGTCCGGGCGCTTCAGCTCCTGATATTTTTCGACCAGGTCCCACCAGAGCTTGTTCAGGTCCTGGTCGGGGTTCTCATACATGCTTTTTTCGAAGCGCAGCATGACCTGGCACCAGCGCGAAAAGATCAGGAGCTGGTTGCGGAGCATCTTGGCCGCGGTCTCGTCGAAGCTCTTCGGTTCGTCCACTTTCAGCCCCATCTTCTCGATCCAGGCGCGCTGCTTGGACAGCCGCTCGAACATCATGGCCACGCCTTCCGTGGTGAGAATGTGCGCTTCCATGCGCAGCAGGTACGGCAACGACTGGGGAATGTAATTGCTGCTGTAAACCGAGTGGCCCAGCTCATGGAGCATGGTGCCGGCCCACATTTCGTTGTTGACGATATTCCCCAGCACGCGCACGTCGCCTTCGCGGTCGATATCGGTGCAGAAGGCGTGCGGGCTTTTGCCTGGCTTCTCGTAAAGATCGCTGCGTTCGAGCACACGGTCGATCGGCAAGCCGATGCCGGCGTAGAAGGCGCGGCAAAGCTGCGGGATGTCCGCCTTGGCATACGGCGCGTCGATGCTCGTGGCAAAGACGGCGGGAGACTCCTGGAAGAACGGGTCGTGGTAATGCCACGGCCGCAATTCCGCAACCGCGATGCCGCAATCCGCGGCCAGCCTGGCGTCGATCTCAGCCTTCGCGGTATGGAAGGGCGCGCGCGTCAGGTCGTCGAGCTCGTCGAAGAGCTTGATCAGATCGTCGCCGTTCTGCTCGTTCAGGAAAAGCTGCAGGGCGTGATAGTTCTTGAAGCCGAGCTTGGTGGCAGCCTCATTGCGGACCTTGACCAGCTCCTTCAGGTCCGCAGCGATCATGGCGCCGACCGCCTTGCTGGCTTCCCAGACCGCCTGGCGGCGCTCGGAGCTTTTCGACGTCTTCAGCACCTTGCGGACTTCGCTGTCCGTCATTTCCTTACCGTCCACCTTGGCCCGGTAGACGTTGAAGGCCTTTTCCACCTTGTTGGAGAGCGCGGTCATCTTCTTGAGGAGAGCCGGATCGACCTGCTTCTCCAGATAGGTCAGGTAAAGCAGCTCGATCTCACGGGCCAGGATCGGGTCGCCGATGCCGCCCTCCTTCTTGATGTCTTTCAATTCTTGAAAGCGGGCGGTGTCGGCCAGCGCCTCGTCGACGCGGTTCTGAGCGCGTTCCTTTTCCTGAAAATCTTCGTCCTTCCCGGTGGTGTTCGCTTTCCACCAGGCCAGGTTGACAGCCAGCTCCAGCGGCCGCAGCCGGGCGACATGGTCGTCGATGAAGGCCTTGGCCCGGTCGTTGGCCTTGGTTTTCTCCGCCGCGTTGGCCAGGATCGGACGCCACAGGGCGAATGCGGCCGTGACAACGATGGCCAGGGAAAAGACGATACGCAGACTCAGCATCAAAGACTCCTGTCAAGAACGATGGCTTTATTCCTCTTCGAGTTGCAGCGAAGCACACATGGCCCGCAGCACCGGCTCATTTTTCTCCGTTTCCA
>DASZFN010000843.1:0-9278 GCA_035939715.1 Gemmataceae bacterium
GAGCCGCTCGACGAAGTCACGATGGCGGAGATCCCACGCCGTTTGGCCGAGTACGACGCCGGGGCAGACTGTCCGAAAAGGGGACAGGATTCCTGAAATTGGCCGGAAAAAAAAGCCCACGGAAAGATCCCGTGGGCTTCGATACGTTTCGGGTCGGCAGTCAGCGCCTGGCGCTTGTTTGCGTGGTCACGACACGTTGCAGATCGGGGAACGAAGTCTCGATGACCTCGCCCGCGCGTAGCAGCACCTGCTTGGTCTGCGTGTGCTTCTGGCCGTCAACCATCAACTCTGCACGCAGGATGTAATAGTAGGTGGCCCCCTGTTCAAGAGACGGCGTCTTGAATTCGCGGTGGGCCGAAGCACTTTTCATAAGCTGGTCGTCGACATAGAGGGCGGCATCGGCAGGCAGCTCGATGATCAGCCGCGCCTCGGTGCCCGTACCGCTCTTCTTTTCGGGCATTTTCCCTGGTGCGCCTGGCGCGCCGGCGGGCGGAGGAATCCGCTCACCCGCGGGCGGCGGCGGGCCATAAGCCGGCGTCCGCGGAGCATAGGGGCTGCCGCCATTGCCCCAGCACCCGTTGCAACCGCCGCCATAGCAGCCGCCGCCATAGTATCCGGCGTACGAGGTGTAGCAACCGTAGCAGCCATAGCAGGCGCCATAACCACCGTAGCCGCCCCAGGAGCCGCGGCAACCGTTGCAGCCATAGCAACCGTAACAGCCATAGCCACCGTAACAACCGTGGCAGCCGGAACCATAGCAGCCGTGACAACCCCAGCACCCGTGACAGCCGTGGCAGCTAAACAGACCAAAACACGTGGCAGGCGTGTTTGTTCCGGCTGTCAAAGCTGCCATAAGAACCACACTGTACATACCCGTTTTCCTCCACAAAAATGGGAAATCCAAAGACCCCGAGTTGGCAACCCCGTTGATGGACTTTGCCGATTTCTTCAAGCTGACCGTTCAGGGTAAATAGTAAAATTGGGCAATCTGGATGTCAAAGGTATTTCGCGGAAAACCGTAAAAGTGAACCCAAACCAGGCCGCTAAAATCCAATCCAGTGTCAAGGGCCTGTCACTCCGAGTGACCCTGGCGACTGTGGATCTGATCCCAAACGGATACGCAGTACCGGTTTGTGGCCGTGATTTTGTGAGCCGCGCGAGTTTCCCTACTTCTCATTCGCCATCGACTGGAAGTGCCGGAAATACTCGATGCTGGCAATGATAAACCACCAGCTGGCCATCAAAATCGCGACGAGATAGGTCCACGGATTGGGGATGAAGAAAAGCAGCAAGCCGGCCACGCCGCTGGCCAGTGCCATCAGGTGGATCAAGGACACGGCTGTTACCGATGTCAATCCTAGAGCCACCAGGCGGTGCGACAGGTGCTGCTTGTCGGCTTGAAACGGGCTCTTGCCTTGCCATAAGCGCAAGGCCACGACGGTGGCAAGGTCATAGCAAGGCACAGCCAGAATACAGAACGGCACAGCCCAGGTCGGCGATATGGGCTCGCCCGCATAGATGCGCTGTAACGAAGCGAGGCCGAGAAAAAAGCCGAGGAATGTGCTCCCCGCGTCCCCCATGAAGATCCGCGCCGGGGAACAGTTGAACCACAGAAAGCCGGACAGTGCACCCATCAGCATCAGGAAAGGCAGCGCCGCCAACGCTTCCTGGGCACCAATGCTCGGAATAACCAGGCTTGCGGCGAACATCCCCGCGGCGATCAACGCCACCCCCGCGGACAGCGCGTCCATGTTGTCGAGCATGTTGAACGCGTTCACCAGGCCGGCAATCCAGAGCACGCTCAGCCCCCGGATAAGCCAGGGCACATTCGCAGGCCAGAGCATGACGACCACGCCGGCTGCCAATATCTGCACTCCCAGGCGGAGCTGCCAGGGCAACGGGCGCAGATCGTCAAGGAGGCCGAGCAGCACAATCACGAACCCTGCGCCAAGCGCGGTGATTAGCTCACGATGCAGGACAGACGGAAACAGGCACGCGGCAGCGACCAGGGCGGCATAGATCGCCAGGCCGCCGCCGCGCGGCGTAGGCTGCGTATGGACCTTGCGCGCGCCGGGATGATCGACGAGCCCGAGGCGGGGCGCCAGGCGGATAAGCGACCACGTCAGCAGCCAGGAGATTGCGAAGGCAACCAGGAAACCGGAGCCGAGCGCCGTCACCCTCCGGTTCCTTTCTCCGGCCGGCCTTTCTCGGCCATCAGCCGGCGGCGATAGAATTCGCGCGCTTCCTTCATGAAGGCCAGGACACAGGACTGGCGATAGTCGGCGTAGGTCCACGGCCAGGCCAAGAATTCACCGCCTTCGAAGCGCAAGGTGGTTTCGGCGTAAATGCCTGCGCGAAGATAAATGCGGTGCGCCTGGTCCTTGGTTGTCGCCAGCATGAACTTGCCCAGCGTCAGGATGCCAGGGTCCATGTTGAGAGGACGTTCCTCGGGATGCAGTTTACCCGTGGCATAGGTCTGTTCCAGGGCGTTGGTCTGAACCTTGATTTCCGCCAGATCATCCGGAACAACCAGTTTTTCAAAGACAAGGAAGCACTTCTTCAGTTGCGGCCCCATGGTCGAGGCATAGTAATTGGTCTGGTTGAAATCGTAAAGCAAGCTGCAAAATGCGACCGGGCCGAAGAGAGGCTCCAGAACGGCGCACGCGTCGCTCAGCAACGGAACATGCCGGCTAAACGCCGCCACCACAAGGAGCACGGGATCGGGAAGACGAGCCTGCGCCATAAGCGACACAACAAGGCTAGTAGGACGGATTTCAATCCGTCCTGCTCAGTAAAGGTAGGACGGATTGGACGGATTGAAATCCGTCCTACTGACGAACTTTATGCTGCTTGAGGAGGTCATCCAGCCAGGCGCGATCTTCATCATTCAGCGCCACCGCTGGATCGCGCTGGTAATCGATCTTGGCCGAAAAGCCGCCCTGGTCGTAACTGCGCGTGAAAGCCGTATGCAGATCGACGACCATGTCTCTGTCGTCGCTGGCCAGCGGCAAACGAAACCGCGGCAGCCGTTTTTGCAGCGTTGCCGTGTAGATTTCAAAGCGGTCCGGTTGTGTCGAGCGCGTGACCGTGACCGCGTAGTCCCAATCGGGCAGGCCTTCGCGCGAGTACTCGAGCATGGGCTGGCCCTGGATGACCAGGTCGATCTCCACCAGGCTGGCCCCCCCGCCGCGGCCCTCGCGGCGTTTCTCCAGGTACGCGTCGCGGCCGCAATCGGTGCGCTTGTTCGACGGGCTGACCACATCCACCATGGTCACCAGGCGGCCGTCGCTGCGCTGGCGAATCTCGATGTATTCCTCGTGGTGCTCTTCACGGATGATCGAGGTGAACAGCGCCTGTTCCGTGACGTAATGGCGTTGTGAGACGCGGGCCCGGTACTTGTCCACCAGGCCGGGCAGCAGGATCTGGTAAAGACAGGTCACAAGCTGGTGGTGGAACGACGGCCACAACTGGTCGGTTTCCACATACGGATCCATTCCGGGAAATGGACTTGGCATTGCGAGAGTCTCCCTTGTTCCCAGGAACCCATCCGGCCAAGGGTGAAGCCCGTCCCCTTAACCAGCTAGGCTCCAAGACGTAAGCGCGCCGCGCCGGGTTCGGACCGCGGCACCGATTGCGTCCCCACCGATCTGCAAGGCTTGATAGCGTTATACCGTTTTTTAGGGCTCTGCTTCAAGGGCTTCGGTCAACTTGGCGGCATAATTCGCTCGATCGGGTCCATCGGCTCCCAGAATTGGTCGCAACGAGGTCCCCGGCGCAGGAAGCCTCTGGCCTGTAGGACGCCGGGTCCGTGGCGTGGATAAGCGCGCAGATGGAATTCCGTCGGCCGCGGCCCGCCTGCCTCCAGCCAGGCGCGATAGAGGTCGCAGGCCAGGTCATGCGCGCTGTCGCCGTTAACTTGCCACTGGCCTGATCCAAACCAGCAGATAGAGCCGAGATCATTGATGCCGTATTCCGCTTCGCCGCCGGCGCCGCTGCGCTGCTGGACTTCCAGCCCCCGGACCAGCCCAAAAAACACCAGGGCCTGAACAAATTCCAACCAGTTGCCATGAATGCGCCGCCGCTCGAACCAGCCGGCCCACGGCGCCGGCGCCGTCCGCAATTCCGGGGACTGCGGCCAGGGGCATTCCGCCGGCTCTCCTGCTTCACCCTCGGCATGCAAGGGCATGAAATAGGCGGCCCGGGTAAGCCGTCCCCTGAATTCTCCCTTCGTCACCGTGCCGCGCACCACGAAGGCCAACCCAGGCGCCAACACCAGGGGCGCCAGCAACAGTCCGCCTTCGGCCAATTGCTCAAGCCAGGCCGGCTCCAGATCGGGGGTCGCGGCCGTGACCATGATACGATCGTAGGGCGCCGCCTCCGCATAGCCCTCACGGCCGTCCGCGTGGCGAAAATCAACGCGGCGGTCGGCAAAGGAGCGCAGATGCTCCCAGGCCTCCAGCAGGATATCCCGATCGACGTCCACGCTGGTAATGGCGGCGGGAGCAGCCAGCAAGGCAAGCAGGGCCGCGTTATAGCCGGTGCCCGAGCCCACCTCCAGGGTCCGCAACCCCGCATGGAGCTGGAGGTCTTCCAGCATCTGGGCCATCAGGGAAGGCTGGCTGGAAGAGCTGGTCGGCACACCCGATCCTACCCGGTCCGCGGGGCTGACATGCGTGATAAGAGCACGGTCGGAATAGATCAGGCGCAGTTGCTCCGCGCCGGGCTCCAGCAGCGGAATTTCACGCCAGCGCTCGCGTTTGCGCTGATATTGAAAGATGCGGTCGAGAAAGCGGTGCCGCGGCGTGGCCCGAAAAGCCGCGATCAACGGCCGCGACCAGAGATCGCCTTCCGCAATGAGCCGATCTACCATTTGCTGGTTGGCTTCATCTGCATCTGTCAGCATGAAGAAGATCCCTGTGAGCGGTGGCGTTGGACGCGGCTCTCGTGAAGCTCGCAGCCAGCCGGCTGCGCGCGATCTTCCCAACCCTCACCACTCCACCCCGCGGCGCCGAGCATCCCGTCCCTGGCGAGAAAAATTCTTGACGGCCTAAAACTTGCCTTATAGTGAATGATAAGGCGAATTCCGAGACGAAACAATGAGTCCTGATGCGCGGCACGTCCCGGCAGAATTCGCTTTCTCTCACGGCCTGCACGCGTACAATAGTCCCATTACACCTGCCCGGGTCATGGGCGTGACCGTCTTCTGGAGGGCTGCTCGCTGATGGAATTGTTGGACAAATGGAAGACGCACGATGCCGTGGAGACTTACGGCATCCGCCACTGGAGCAAGGGCTACTTCGGCATCAACCGCTCCGGCCATGTTACGGTTAACCCGAACAAGAATCCGGAACAAGCCATCGACCTCAAGGATCTCGTGGATCAGCTGCAGGCACGCGGCATCCAGTTGCCGATCTTGCTGCGCTTCACGGACATCCTCCGCCACCGCGTGGGCGAGATCCACGACGCCTTTCGCACGGCGATCAAGGAATTCGACTACCAGGGCGATTACTGTTGCGTGTACCCGATCAAGGTCAACCAGCAGCGGCATGTCGTGGAGGAGATCCTGGACTTTGGCAGGCCGTTCAATTTCGGTCTTGAAGCCGGGTCCAAACCCGAACTGCTCGCCGTGCTGGCGATGACCAACGGTTTGAGCACGCCCATCATCTGCAACGGCTTCAAGGATGATGAATTCATCAAGATGACCGTGCTGGCCCGCAAGATCGGCAAGGAAGTCATCCCCGTGGTGGAGAAGTACACCGAGCTCGAGACGATTGTCCGCTATGCGCAGGAACTAAGTGTCCGGCCGGTGATTGGCGTGCGCGTCAAACTTGCATCACGCGGCGCCGGACGCTGGAAATCGAGCGCCGGCTACCGCTCCAAGTTCGGCTTGACGGTTACCGAAGTCCTCGAGGTCTTCGATTACCTCAAACAACGCGACCTGGCGGACTGTCTTCAGCTCGTGCATTTTCACCTGGGCAGCCAGATCACCAACATCCGCAACATTAAGAGCGCCTTGACGGAGGCAGCGCGCGTTTATGTCGAGCTTGCCCGCGTCGGGGCCAGCGTCAAGTACCTCGATGTGGGCGGCGGCCTCGGCATCGACTACGACGGCTCGCAGACGGACTTCGAGTCGTCGGTCAATTACACGCTGCAGGAATACGCCAACGACGTCGTCTTCCGCGTCAAGAGCGTCTGCGACGAGGCGGGCGTGCGCCATCCCACCATCATCTCCGAGTCCGGGCGTGCCGTGGTGGCTCACCACAGCCTGCTGGTCTTCGACGTGCTGGGGGTGTCCAACTTCGACCGCTACCAGGCGCCGCCGGAAATTCCTGCCGATGCTCCGCAACCGATTTCCGACCTGTTTGCCATCTATCGCGACCTGAGCAAGAAAAATTTCCTGGAAGCTTACCACGACGCCGTGCAGTCGGTGGATGAGGCCATGAACCTCTTCAACCTCGGCTACCTGACCATTGAGCTGCGGGCGCTCACGGAGCAACTTTTCTGGGCGTTGTGCGGCAAGCTCCTCAAGATCGTGCGCGATTTGGAGTATGTCCCCGAAGAATTGCAAGGCCTGGAGGCGCTTCTTTCGGATACCTATTTTTGCAACTTTTCGATCTTCCAGTCCATGCCCGATAGCTGGGCCATCAACCAACTGTTCCCGATCATGCCGATTCATCGGCTCAACGAGGCGCCCACGCGCCGGGCCGTGCTGGGCGACATCACCTGCGACTCGGACGGCAAAATCGACCAGTTCATCGACCTGCGCGATGTCCGCAATACTCTGGAGCTGCATCCCTTTGACGGCCAGCCCTATTACCTCGGGGCTTTCCTGCTGGGCGCTTACCAGGAAATCCTGGGCGACCTGCACAACCTTTTCGGCGACACCAATGCCGTGCACGTCAGTCTCGATGAGCAAGGCGAGGTCAACCTGGACACCGTGATCAAGGGAGACACCGTCCGCGAAGTATTGCATTACGTCCAGTACTCCGCAGACGAGATGGCCACGCGCATGCGCAAAGATGTGGAGCGCGCGGTGCGGGCCGGGAAAATCTCACTCGATGAATCGCGGCAGTTACTGAGCTTTTATGAATCGGGGCTGGAAGGCTACACCTATCTTGAGTAGCGCAATCGGATTGCAGATTTAGGATTTGAGATTACAGATTGAAAAGCAATCTTCAATCTGCAATCGGCAATTTCCCATGGCTGACCTATCCGTCACCCTTGGCCGTCTTCACCTCCAGAATCCGGTGCTGGTGGCTTCCGGCACTTTCGGCTACGCGCGCGAGATGGCCGGAATCGTGGATTTTGCCCGGCTGGGGGGCATAATTCCGAAGACTGTTACGCGCCGGCCACGCGCGGGCAACAAACCCCCGCGTACCGTGGAAACGGCCTCGGGAATGCTGAACGCCATCGGCCTGGATAACGACGGCATCGAGCATTTTATCCAGCACCATCTCCCGTACTTGCGGAGCCTGCCGACCGCAATCATCGCCAATATCGCCGGCAAGAATGAAGAAGAGTTCCTTGAAATGGCCGCGCTGATCGGCCCGGAGAAGGGATTGGCCGGACTGGAACTGAACCTGTCCTGCCCCAATGTAGCCGGTGGCGCCGATTTCGCCACCGATGCGGAAGTGACGCGGCGAATTGTCGGCGGCGTTCGTGCGCTCTGTCCGCTTCCCTTGATTGCGAAGCTGACGCCGAATGTGACCAACATCGTGCCGATTGCCGAGGCTGCCGCCGCCGCCGGCGCGGATGCGGTCTCCCTGGTGAATACGTTCGTCGGCATGGCGGTCGATTGGCGGCGCCGCCGACCGATCCTGGGCAATGTCACCGGCGGTCTAAGCGGCCCGGCGATCAAACCGCTGGCATTGCGTTTGGTCTGGCAGGTCGCGCGCCATGTCCGCATTCCCGTGATCGGCATTGGCGGTATTGCCACGCTTGACGATGTCATGGAGTTTCTGGTCGCCGGCGCCAGCGCCGTGCAACTCGGCACCGTTAACTTCTATGATCCCACGGTTGCCGAAAGAATCGTCAACCAGTTGCCGGGAGCATTGCAAGAGGCAGGCGTTGACAGGGTTAGCGAAATGATTGGCGCCTTGAAGGAGGCTTGATCGCGGTGCTTGCGGAAAGGCAGGGCGTTTACACGCCCCCGCTCGCCAGTGGACAGCGGGGACCTCGGAACGCTAGGCTGCCTTGCCCTGGACCGCCGGCTCCTCGGCGTCGTCGAGCAACAGCCGAGCCAGTCTTTCTACCTCGTCGCGCAGCTCCTGAAGGCGCTGCTCACAGAAATCCCGCTGGACGCGCAGGCCATGCATTTGCTGGTGCAATTCGCGGCGCTCCATTTCGGCCATGGCCTGTGTTGCTTCCGAGGCCGCCTGCCGCTTGGACAATTCGACTTCCAGAGCCACGCATTTCTCTTCTCGGTCTTGCAGGTGACGCAGTTCTTCCCGGAGCCGGCGGCGTTCGCTTTCAAGGTCGCGGCGTTCCTGGGCGGTCGCCTGCTTAACGGATTCCGACAACTCGCTCCAGCGTTGGCGTAGCTGCTCCAGACGTTTATCGGCGGCCACGGGATCATCGGCCTTGTTGATGCATTCCAGACGATATTGCTCCAGGGCGAGCGATTGTTCGGCAACCTTGCGCTTGTCGACGAGGAGAGCAGCCTGACGCTCGTGGTGCTCTTTCTCAAGCGCGCTGCAGTGCAGGCGCAGTTCAACGCAGGCCGCGCCGGTGCCGCGCAGCCAGGTGATTTGCTTTTGCCGCCGCTCGAACCAAAGCCCGCGCAGTTGTGCCAGCCGGCTCAGGCGCTGCTCGAAGAACTCTTCCCTGGCGCGATGGTCGGCTCGTATTTGTTCGCGTTCGGTCTGCCAGGCGAAGGCCTCGCTTGCCAGCTTCGCGCGGCGCGCTTCCAGCTTCCGCCTCTGCCGGGCGTTCTCCGCCGCGCGCCGCTTCAGGTCCTGCTCGCCTGTCTGCAACGCCTGCACGCGCGGCAGGAGCGCTTCTTCCTGTTCTTTCAGGTGCTGCCCAAGAGCATCCAGCTCCGCGGCAATGTGACGGCGATCCTGTCCCCAGCATTGACGCGCCTGCACGAAGCGTTCGAACTGCTCCGCCAGATACAAGCGCTGATCGGCCAGTTGACCAGCCAGGCGGTCAAGGTCGGCCGCCTGGGCGCCGAGCAATGCTTCCGTCTGGCGGATTTGCGACTCGCGTCCGAGCAGGCTAGCATCCGGAGCGACTGCCGGTACGGATGCTTGCAGAGGGTGCGGGGCAACCGCCACGGT
>DASZFN010000844.1:0-1609 GCA_035939715.1 Gemmataceae bacterium
CCAGGCCCGCGCCTCCCGCGTCCCGGTTTCTGGAATCGTCGGCGCGATAAAACCGCTCGAAGACATGTGGCAAAGCAGAGTCCGGAATTCCAATCCCAGTGTCGTGAACAGCCAGCGTGGCGCCGGCCCGATCCTGACCCACCGAGACCGTGATCCGCCCTCCGGCCGGAGTGTATTTCACGGCGTTGTCTACCAGCAGCAACAGCAACCGCCGCAGCGCCGGATCGTTGGCTCTCACGAAGACCGGCTCTTTGGGCAGGTCAGTGGAGATCTGTAACTGGCGCGCGTCGGCCAGCACTTGTCCTTGTTCGCAGATATCGCGGACTAATGGAGTCAGCTCCACGTTCTCCAGCGGCAACGCTGGAAGGCCGGCATCGGCGCGAGCCAGCAGCAAAAGATCTTCGATCAGGCGGGTGGTCCTTTCGGACTCCGCCGCGATTTCGCCCAGCGCTTCGCGATACGTTTCAGCGGATCGTTCGCGCCGCAGCGTAAGCTCCGCGGTGGTGCGAATCAGAGCTATAGGAGTGCGCAGTTCGTGAGAAGCATCGGCGGTGAACTGCGAAAGTCGCTTGACTGCCGATTCCAGCCGCGCCAGCATGTCGTTCCATGTTTCGGAAAGCCGCTGCAGCTCATCGCCGGTGGCGGGTACAGTTAGGCGCCGCGATAGATTCTGGATGCCGATGGAGCGGGCTGCCTCAGTGATTTCGTCCACGGGCGCCAATGCGCGCCGGCTCATCCAGTACCCGCCCAGGGCAGCGATCAGCAGAACGAGTGGAGCCGTGGAGAGCAGCAGTAGGTGTAGCTGTCGCAGAATGCTTCTCGTCTCGCGAAGCGGTGTCGCAACCAGGATTTGGAAGGGCGAGCCCTTTACATGGGCCTTGGTCACATAGGTGCGGTAATGAGCACGGCCGCTCTTCTGATCGCCGAACGGCGATTGAGCGCCTGCTCTTTCAAGGGCGACCACTTTGCTCGACAGAATCTGCCGGCCTTGCTCATCACGCACTTCGATGAGATTCCCGTCCGGAGTTGCCTGCGCGTATTCGGACAACTCTTCCTGCAGCTGTTCCGGGTGAGCCGGATCGATTTCGTTTCTAATAACCGTGACCACGCCCTTGGCCTGCTCCACCAGAGAGTTGTCGACCGATGCCATAAGCCGATTGCCAGCCGTCAGCCAGATTCCCCACCCAAACAATGCCAGGGCGGCCAGCAAGACCAGCGAATACCACAGGGTGAGCCGAACGCGGATCGAGAACTGCGCCATTAGACTCTCTCCGCGCGCAAACAGTAACCGACGCCGCGAACGGTATGGATCAGCTTCGATTCTCCAACCGCATCCACCTTGTCGCGCAGCAGGCGGATGAATGCGTCCAGCGTGTTATTGCGAACCTCTGAATCGAATCCCCACACTGCCTCGATTAAACTTTCGCGGGGCACGACGCGACCCGCGCGGCGCATCAGCAGTTCGAGTAAGCAATACTCCGTACGCGTGAGCGGAACCAGACGCGCGCCACGCATCACTTCGCGGCTGGCCGGATTCAAGGAAAGGTCCATCACCTGCAGCGTCACCGGCTGCGGAATGGGTCCGCGTCGCGAGACCGCCCGCAAGCGC
>DASZFN010000845.1:0-2512 GCA_035939715.1 Gemmataceae bacterium
ATGGGCTTGAGCCTCGGCATGAAGTTCGACGAGCACGGCCGGATCATCTGGCCGCCGCTCCCGAGCCAGACCGCGCCGCCGCCGGCGTCGGAAGATACGGTCGGACTGTAAGAAGTCGACAGTCGACAGTCGGCAGTTCACGGTAAAGGCATGCCCTCAGCCGCCGAAGTCGGCTGCGAGGCCGTGCGTTGCGGCCCGGTTGAAGCCGGGCCATAACGAATAAAAGGACAAACGATGCGACATCTGAAGTCAGGATCGAAACTTGGACGCAACCCGTGGCATCGCCGTGCGACGCTGCGAAACCTTGTCACCAACCTCTTCGAGCATGGGCGGATTACCACCACGCTGACGCGTGCGAAGGCAGCACGCCCGGTGGCTGAGAAAATTATCACGCTCGGCAAGCGGGATACGCTGCAATCGCGGCGCCAGGCGGCTTCCTACATCATGACGCCCCAGGTCACTCAAAAGCTTTTCAGCGAGATCGCGCCGAAGTTTGCGGACCGCGCGGGTGGCTACACGCGCATCATCCACGCCGGCAACCGCGTTGGCGACGGCGCCAAGGTGGCCATCCTTGAGCTCATCGGTTATGAGCTGAAGAAAAAAGAAAAAAAGGAAAAGTCGAAGAAGGAAGAAACCGCCCAAGCCAGCAGCTAACCGACGTTTATCGCAAGTGATCTCTTCCGCCCGTTCCGGGCAACTGGGACGGGCGATTTCTTATTGCCCCCTTCCGCAAGCTGGACCCTTTTCTGGATTTGAGCACGTTACGATGAACGGAACTGTCTCGTCCTTGCCTTAGTCAGCCAAGCAGCGTCCGACTGACTACGTTAGGCTTGAAGCGGACGTGGCTGAACCGCGGAGGCGGAACCAGAGCCAGAGCATGGTTATAGCGAAAAGAGCGCCGGTAGAGTCGATCATGGAGTCGTAGGGCGATGCATGACGGCTGGCGACAAAGGCCTGATGGATTTCATCCAGCGCAGAGTATCCCGCCGCGACGGAAAACGCCGCAAGGCTCCAAGTCCAGCGCCAGCCGGCGCGGCCGCCGCGCACCCCGCGGTAGATTAGCAAGCAAAAGAGGAAATATTCGGTTAAATGCGCGCTTTTCCGGATGAAGTAATGAATGACTTTGAATTGGTGCGCCGTCAGCGAGGGGATTAGCCAGCGAAGTATCGGCTCAAAAATGGTAGCAGTATGCTCCGATGAGAAAGAGTCCGTGGACATCACAAAAATGATGCACGCCCAAAGGATCGCCGGCCACCACGCACGCAGCCAGCCGTATGGCTTGGTTTGCCGCAGGTGCGACTGGATCTCCTGCAATTGAGGCGCAGGGCGCGGGTTGCGCCAGGGTTCAGCCACGAGGGCATTCTCCGAATGCGGCTGGCATCTGTTCAGTTTGCAAGATCTCTATTCCATCTGGTAGTTGGGAGCTTCGCGGGTAATGATCACGTCATGGACGTGCGATTCGCGAAGGCCTGCCGCAGTGATGCGAAGGAACTTGCTGCGCTCCGTTAATTCTTTCAAGGTGCCTGCGCCGACATATCCCATCCCGCTCTTTAAGCCGCCGACGAGTTGATCCGTCAGGGCGCCGAGCGTGCCCTTATACGGTACGCGGCCCTCGACGCCCTCCGGTACCGACTTGCCACGTTCCGCCCCTTCCTGGGCATAGCGATCGGCGGAGCCGCCTTCCATCGCGCCAGTCGAACCCATGCCGCGATAGGATTTGAAGGTGCGGCCCTGATATAGAATCGTCTCGCCGGGAGATTCTTCCGTGCCGGCGAATAAGCTCCCGATCATTACGCAGGACGCGCCCGCTGCGATGGCTTTGGTAATGTCGCCGGAATACTTGATGCCCCCGTCGGCGATGACGGGAACGTCTGTGCCCTGCGCCGCTCGGGAAGCCTCCATGATGGCAGTGACCTGCGGGACGCCTGCCCCGGTGACCACGCGCGTGGTGCAAATTGAACCCGGACCGATGCCAACCTTCAGGCCGTCAATGCCGAGCGAAATCAGATCTTTGGCGCCTTCGTAGGTGGCCACGTTTCCGGCGACGAGTTGCATCTCCGGCAGGCGCTGGCGGATGACCTTGATTGCTTCCATCACGCGCTGGCTGTGGCCGTGCGCCGTGTCAATGGCCAGGACATCTGCCTTGGCTTTGGACATCTCGATCGCGCGTTCGAGGAAATCCCCGGTCGCGCCCACAGCCGCGCCGACGCGCAAGCGGCCTTGCTCGTCTTTTGCGGCGCGGGGGTATTCGAGCTTTTTCTGAATGTCTTTTACGGTAATGAGTCCCTTGAGGTTGAAATCCTGGTCCACGACGAGAAGTTTCTCGATGCGGTGCTTTTGCAGGATGCGCTCGGCCTCTTCGAGCGTGGTGCCAACTGGTACGGTGACAAGATTTTCCTTCGTCATCACCGAGCCGACCAGTTGCGAATGGTTTTTCTCGAATCGCAAGTCGCGGTTGGTAAGAATTCCCGTGAGGCGTGAGCCGCGGGTGACGGGCAGGCCGGAAATTCTG
>DASZFN010000846.1:0-12200 GCA_035939715.1 Gemmataceae bacterium
GTTTGTTCTGTGGTCATGAGGTGCTGGCTCCGGATCAGGCGCTAGGGGGCAGCGTCTGCTGTCCGAAGTGTTCCAGCTTTTTCACGCTCGCACCGGCGCCTGCGGCGAAAGCAAACGCCTTTTCCGCGGGCGCGGACGGGGTTCATGGGGCGTCGACAAAAACTGTGACCGCCTCGGCGCCAATTGCGCGCCATGTTCCAGGCTTGCCGCAGGCATCGGAACCCGGTCCACGGACCGGCACCAGCTCGTTACCCAAGGTCCCGCTCGCTCAAGTTATTCAAGCTGCGCCGGCAAGATCGCGCTCGGGCGACCCTCTCGGAATGGCGGCCTTGCTTTCGACGGGTGCGGCGCTGTTGTGCGCTTCGGCCCCATCCCTGTGCCGGTTCGTCCTGCCGCTCGCTACGCTGGGGTTGCTCCTGGGGGTCGCAGGGTTGGCCCTGGTCTTGAGCCAGGGTCGAACGCGCCTGCTGTTCCCCAGCGCAGGCACGGGATTCGCGGGCGGAGTTCTGTTCACGGCGTTGCTGTTTCCCGGGCTCCTGGGGCCGGTCTTTCTGGCCTCACGGGCAGGGGATGCGCTCGATGCCCGTGTCATCCGCACCGTGCCGCTGCCCGGCAAGCTTGGCACCATCGGCGCTGCCGGCCGGGAGTCGGTCGATGCCAGCGGCGCCGCCCTCCAACTGGGCAAGATTAACCTGCGCGTGGTCAGTGCCTCGATCCGCCGGGTGACATCGAAATCTTCCTTTACCAAGAAGATTCCTCCCGGAGACTATCATTTCATTCGCCTGCGCATGCAGCAGGTGGACGCGGCGAAGGGGAGCGCCGCCGGCTCTGGCTTGGAGAAATCCGTGCCGAGCTTGAAGAACAACTCAGGAGAAACTTACCGCTTATCTGATGTGCAGGAAGTGGGGCCGGCGCCCGGCCCGCGCAAGTCGTCAGGTTTCCCGGTGGCCTTCCAGGACCAGGTCCTGGTGTTCGAGGCACCTGCAAACCTGGAGGATCTATACCTGGAAGTGCCCGCGGAACAATGGGGAGGCAAGGGGACCTTCCGCTTCACGATCCCCCGTTCGATGATTCAGGACGAGCGTGCCGCCCCGTCCGGTGTGGCGGGCCGGCGTTAGAGTGTCCGGATAATCTGGACGGCGTTACCTAGGCCGTCCAAAATGGTTCGATAAGGTTACAGCCTCTGCCCTGTCGCCCGTGGAGAAAGCCATGGTTCGTCACCAGCTCCGAACATTTCGCCCCGCTTTCACCCTGATTGAATTGCTCGTGGTCATTGCGATCATCACCATCTTGGTCGGCCTCTTGATGCCGGCGGTGCAGAAGGCACGTGAGGCGGCCTGCCGCATCAAATGCGCCAACAATATCAAGCAGATCGGCCTGGCGGCGCACCTGTATGTGGACGACTTCGGCTACCTGCCGCCCAGCCGCACGACCATGCTGGAGGGCCCCTCCTGGGCCTGGCTAATCCTGCCCTACCTCGAGCAGGACAACCTTTACAGGCTCTGGCCCATCGGCTGGCCGTATCCTGGGCTCGCTCCCGGTGCGCCGATTACGCCGGGAGCGATTGACCAGACCGCCAAGGTCATGAGCCACCAGGTGCCGACGTATTTCTGCCCCTCGTTCCGAGCGCCGGGCGACTATAACACGATCGCCGTTTCCTTTGCCCAGGATCCCGGCTGAATTCTCAGTGACGGCCCGCCGAGTTCGGTGGGCGATTACGCGGCGAGTATCGGCACGACCGGCTTTGATTACACGGTTGTCTACCCGGACAGTTTCCCCATTCCGCCAAACGGCGTCTTTCGGGCCGCTAAGGGCATCCGCCTGGCGGACATCCTGGACGGACTCAGCAACACGTTGCTGGTAGGAGAAAAACACGTGCCTCGGGGATCAGAGACCCTGCACCCCTGGGACTGTGGCATCTACGACGGCCACAACGTATCGTGCTGCACACGGGCCGCCGGATCTGCCTTTCCCCTGGCGCGCTCGGTTAATGACCCCGGCTGGAGGTTCGGCAGCCGTCACCCGGGGCTGTGCCAGTTTGCCCTCTGCGACGGGAGCGTACGCACCCTGGCGAGCTCCCTTGACCCGGTCATCCTCGGCTTGCTGGCCCAGTGTAATGACGGCGTCGTGATCCCTGAGTTTTGATGGGTAAGTCAAATTCGACGCTCACAAAGATCCGGCCTTCATTGCCTTAGCAATCCTTGCACCGGCTTGCCGTCGACCAGTGGGTATGGCCGATGCTGCTGATCGTAGATGAGGGTGTGCGGATCGATGCCCAGGCACGTGTACAGCGTGGCCATCAAATCCTCAGGGGACACGGGATTGGAGGCAGGATAGGCTGCGAGCTTGTCCGAAGCGCCGTATATTTGTCCGCCGTGAATGCCGCCGCCGGCCAGGACGACGCTGAAACATTGCGGCCAGTGGTCGCGGCCGCCTTGCTTGTTGAAGCGCGGCGTGCGGCCGAACTCGCCCATCAGGATCACCAGCGTCTCGTCCAGCAAGCCGCGCTCGCTCAGGTCTTCCAGAAGCGAGGCAAACGCAGCATCCGTCGGCGGCAGCAATTCCCTCCGGTTCCAGTTCAGGTGGTCGTGATGGCTGTCGTAGCCCTGGCCTCCCTTGGCGTTGTCGTGCCGCACCCAGTTGACATGCACCAGGCGCACGCCCGCCTCGACCATGCGCCGGGCCAGCAACACCGATTGTCCAAAGACATGCCGGCCGTAACGGTCGCGCACTTTGTCCGGCTCGGCGTGGATGTCAAAAGCACGCTGCGCCGCGCTGGAGGAAACCAGATCGAAGGCCCGCGCAAGGTTCGGATCGAGCGCGCCGGACAGCGCCGCTTGATCCAGGCTCCGGCTCTGCCGTGTGAGTTGCCGGAATAGACTGCGCCGGCCGCTCAGCCGGGAGACGGGGAGTTCCGGCCGAGGGCTCACGGCGCCCGCCGAATAGCCGGGAAGATTGGCGTCGCTGTTGATGCGGTACGGATCATAGGCTGCGCCAAGAAAACCGGCGTACTGGCCGGGTCGCTCCGGGCCGACGGGAGAGATCGCCTCGGGGACCATCACAAAGAAGGGCAGCGTGGCAGACCCCGGCAGCAGCTTGGCCAGCACCGAACCGGGATGCGGCCGATCCTCGCGACTCATGGTCACGGATTGCGGCGCGGCCCGCGCGATCGAGCTGCCGACCATCATCCAGTAGGACGCCGCCGGGTGGTTGGCCGTGGCGTGATGCATGGAGCGCACGATGCTAAACTTGTCCGCCACACCAGCGCTGCGCGGCAAATGCTCGCTTATCTGGATCCCCGGCACGGCGGTCGAGATTGGCTGAAACGTGCCCCGAATCTCCTCCGGCGCAGCGGGCTTGAGATCCCACATGTCCAGCTGCGAAGGCCCGCCCGAAAGGAAGAGCAGAATTACCGACCTGGCTTTGCGCGCTGGCCGGGCGCGGTCCGCCGATGCGCCTCTGACCGTCTGCTCCAGACGCAGCAGTGACGGTAAGGTCAAGCCGCCCAGGCCGATGGCGCCGACGCGCAGAACCTCACGGCGGGTCAAGCCGTCGCAGTGCCGCGTTCCGTAATTGGTCAGCCACTGAAGCATGGCGTGCTCAGTTCCCGAGCTAGCCGGTGCACCGCACTCAACGGCGCGATGTCCCTGAGGCCTTGCCGTCTGAACTTCATTCTATGCTAACCTGCCGGAACGCCTCCTTGCAAGCCTCGGCACCGCCGGTGACGGTCTTACCTAATTAATCTGTTTGAGTGAAAAATGGTGCGTGGCAGGCTGCACCATCTTGTAAATTTCTGCCTGCCGCAGATTCGCCTGCTCCAGTCGTTTGCTTAGCTCCCTGGGCCTTCGCTCGGCCGCGACGTCGCTCAGCCAGTCCGGCGCTTGAAACATGACAACGTTGCGAAAACGCTGGTGGACGATTTGATTCTTGGAATTGATGGCGTTCAGAACCCGGACGCCTTGCTCATGCAGCGGACCCGTGGTCAGGTTGCCCAGGTTGACGCCGCCGCTGAGTTGCTCGGCCGTAAAGGCGCCTACGTCCTTGTCGTCAATTCGTACCTGGTATTTCCCGGAAGACAGGCCCGTTACCTTCAGCCCGTACCAGTTCAGGTCTTTTAGCTGGTTGAGGTAGGGCAGGATCGGCAGCCAGCTAGGCGCGATAGGAAATGGCAATGCTTCATCCGTGCGGTCAAACTCCACGTCAGTTGGTGAGGGTTTCAAATTCTCGATGCGGCAGGCCCGGGGCGCCGCCTTGCCGGCAGCGGCGTCTATTTCGACATCACTGACGAGCGCCGGCGCATGCAAACCGGTGAGGATAGCATGTGCCATAAGCAGCGCGCCTTGCGGTGACGTGTGCACACCGTCGGGGAAGGGCTTGACCTTTTTGGCCTGCGGATCGTCGGTTTGCATTTTCTCAATGGCTGTCCGGGTCACGGCGTACTGATCGACAAAGGGGATCTCGAAGCGTTCGGAGAGTTCCTTGAGGGGAGCGTAGAACTGTTTTTGTGTTTCAAAGTAAGACTTGAGCCCCGGCCGTTCACGCGGATCAACGGCATTGGGCACCACGAGGGCGACGCGCACGCCGGCCGTGCGGGCCATCTCCAGCATCGCCGCCGTGTTGCGGATGTAGTTGCGGTTCGCGGGCAGATTAAAGGCGCCGTAACCGCCGTCGTTCATGCCGAAATCGATGGTCACGGCGGTCGGCTTCTCATCGAGCACGTGACTGACGAAGCGGCGCGCGCCGCCGGTCGCGGTGTCGCCGCCGATGCCGGCGTTGAGGAAGGATAGCTTCCACTTGGGGAAGCGGGTGGTCAGATACAGCTCCAGGTAAGAGGAGTACTGATATTGCTCGGTGATGCTGTCGCCAAGGAAAAGGACGTGGTCGCCGTCCTTGAAGAAGAATTTATTGGCGGCATCCCCGGCCGGGACATAGCTCGTGTTCGTGATCCCTAACTGCTCGAACAGGAAGGCGAAGACATCCGCCTGGCGCTCGATCGCCTTGCTCAGCGACGTGCCGGCGCCGTGACCGGAATCCAAGCTGACATGAAGCAGAATGGGCCGGCCGGACGAGGTCGCGGCCTGAAGACGGGCGGCCATCTTGCGTGAATTGGCCGGATCCACGCGGCCGTCGTTGGCGCCGGTAAGGAAGAAGACCGCCGGGTAGGCCGTGCCGTCCTTGACTTGGTGATAGGGGGAGTAAGCGTAAAGGGCCTTGAACTGCTCCGGGTCGCTGATGGAGCCGTACTCGGTGACGTTGAAGGCGCCGTTGGGATGATGATCGTGGAGAATCATGTCATAAATGCCGACATGGGCGACGACAGCGCGAAACATATCGGGATGCTGGGTAAGCGCGGCTCCCATGAGCAAGCCGCCGTTGCTGCCGCCCTCGATGGCGAGCTTGTCGGGGCTGGTGAACTTCTCATCGATCAAGTGTTGAGCGCAGGCGGCGAAGTCATCGAAGACATTCTGCTTATGAGTCAAGTTGCCGCCCTTGTGCCAGCCTTCACCGTACTCGCCGCCACCTCGGAGGTTGGCAACGGCCAAGATGCCACCCCGGTCCAGCCAGATGCGCCGCACGGGAGAGAAACGCGGCGCCTGGCTGATGCCAAAGCCGCCGTAGCCGGTCAAGAGAGTCGGATTTTTCCCGTCGCGTTGCGTGCCCTTCTTGAGCACGATGCTCATGGGCACCTTCGTTCCGTCTTTGGAAACAGCAACTTCACGGATCACCTCGGTATCGGCAAAGCTTACGGGGGATGTGCTGAACAGCGCTGTGCGCGTGGTCTTGCCGGTTGCCGGATCGAACCGGTACCACGCAGGCGGCTCGACGAAGGACAGGTTGCTGAACAGGACTTCGTCCCCCGCGCCGCGCGTGATTTCAACCACGCTGGAGACCGGCAGGATCGGCACGGTTCCCTCCGGCTTGCCGTCGTGACCGAAAACCCGGATCTGCGACGGGCCGCCGTTGGAATCAACCAGGTAGACCTTGCTGTTGGTGACGACGAAGTTGGCCACCATGGCATTCGAGGTGATGCGCTGGCCCTGAATGGCAACCTCTGCCTCGGGGACGATTGTTTTGGCTTCGGCGAGACCGGGAGTGGCCAGCGGCATGCGCAGCAGCTTGCCGCGCGGCGCCCCCTGGAGCGAAACCATGTACAAGGCCTCATCGGGTCCGAACGTCGCGGCCGTGACCTGATCGGAGAACTTGGTCAACTGCGTGGCCTTGCCATCCGCCGCGAGCAAGTAGTGCGCGAACTCGCCGCCGTCGCCATTTTGCACCGTGGCCAGGACATGCCGGCCGTCGCCGGATGTTTCGAGCACGATCTCGGCGATACGCGGCAAGTCCTTGCCGAGGACATACACGTCCTCCTCGGTCGGCGTGCCCAGCTTGTGGAAGTACACCTGCTGATAAAAATTCTCGTCTTCTTTCGGCCGTTCGCTGCCGCGCGGGTAATGCGTGTAGTAGAAACCGGAGCCGTGCGCGTTCCAGGCCACGCTGCCGCCCGCAGTCGGCAGTTGCACGCGTGGCACCACATCCGCCAGCTTCTTGCCGCTATCCGCGTCGAACACATGCACGGTGCCGGCCTCGCTGCCACCCTCCGAAAGCGATACCGCCACGAGCTTGCCGTCCAGCGACGGTTCGTAGAAATCGATCGTGGTCGTGCCCTTACGATCAATTTCGTTGGGATCCACGATATCATGCGCGGACTTGGGGTTATCCGGTGAATCGAGCGTGACGAGAAATGCCTGCTCTCGGGGCGGTTGAAACTTCAGGGCAAACAGCTTGTGGCCGCGATACTGCAGCCCGGCGTAGCCGACAGACGATGCCGTCAGCACCTTCTTGATTTGCGCCCGCAGCGCCGGCAGCCCGGAGCATTGATCGAGAACGGCTCGCGTGTGGCGGTTCTGCTCCTCGGTCCAGCGCTGCACCGCCGGGTCGGCGGCGTTCTCCAGCCACGCATACGGATCGGTGATCGTCGTGCCGTGAAGCTCATGCGTAACCGCTTTCACCGGCGTTGAGGGCAACGGCGGCACTACCGGTTTGGCAGATGGAGCATCTCCGCCGAGCGTGATTCCAAAAAGGGAGAGTCCAAGAAACACGAGCGACGGCACAGCGAGACGGCGCATGAGAAGTTCCTTCCAGGTCAGCACGTAAAGGCATGAGAATCGAGCTTACCGGTAGCTTAACCGTCAGGCGTGTCCGCGGCTACATTCTTATGTAGATGCCATTCTTCTCCAGATGCCGCACAAACAAATACGTGATGCCGACGTACGCGGCGAAGGTCACGCCTACCCACCACGATGGCGAGTCCTGGGGCGCGAAGGCGCGTGTTGCGGCGCCGACGATCTCGTGAAGGATGTAAGCCGCCAGCGCGTTCTGCCCGAACGTGCGGAAAAACCCGACTTGCAGGCTCCCCATGTCCGTCAGCAAAACGAACAGGCTGTACACAGCCAGCGCGAAACCACAGGAGAAGAGGTTGAAGGGCAAGGTCACCACGCGCTTGTCCATGAGCCAGTAATTCAGTTGCCGCTGTTCCTCAGGCGAAGGCTGTACGAACGGCAGCGCCGGGAAAGACGCGCCGTCCGTGGCTGCGCGTGTGGGAGGCACGACCGGCGAGCCGGCGACCGTGATCTTGCTCTCATCCGTGCTTGGCGGCTGCGTGCGCGGATAGTTCAGCGACAGCATCGATAGGCCATAGCCCAGCAGCATGAGAACAAGAGCCCATGCCGACAGGCGCAGCAGCGCCGCGCCACTGCGCCGGCGGCTTACGCAATCGTAGGCGAGCGAGCCGATGATCTGCGGCACCGACCAGGCGAGGCAGCCCAGCGGACCGCCGTCCAAACCGCGTACATTCTGTGCTCCCCAAATCGGATCGAGCCAGTTCGGCCGGGCATAAAGAAAATGGAAATAGAACAGGTGCGCCAGCAGCGCGTGCAGTCCGGCACAGGTCAACAGGAAGAGGAGACGGCTACGCACACTCGCCGCAATCACCGGCAGCACAAAGATCGAGGTAACTCCGATAATGGCCAGCGTTTCCCAGAACTGACACTTCAGCGTTCCCGCCAGCGCGCTCCATACGCCGGTTTGCACCAGATCGCTCCAGGTTTTGAAGAGGCGTCCCGAGCCCGCGAATTCCAGGACTGTGGAGAGCAGCACCAGGCCAAGGCCGCGCCGCACGATGCTCGCATAGGCCCGCCATCGGCCGAGTGTCACGATGCGCTTGAGCAGGATCAACCGCAGAGCAAAGCCGACTGCAAAATGAAAGCTCGGCATGATCGTGTCGGCATAGCTGAAGTAGGTGTTGTGGTGTTGCAGGACGGGCGGCGAAGCGCCGAACTCACCAAGGTAATTCACGAGAATCATGCCGGCCACGGTATAGCCGCGAAATTGATCCAGCGACAGGATACGGGGACTGCTCGCAGATTGGCTCATGATATCGATGCCCCCGACAACTCAGCCCGGTGAGCTTAGGGAATAGCACGATGGGCGGCCAGCCATGACCGACACGGGTCAGGATAGAATCCTGACCTACGGCCGACAAAATCCCGTATTTCGCGAACTTCTTGTGTGACAGAGTGCTCGCAGCGGGGTTACACTCTTGTATCCTGGCTTATTCCCTTGGCGCTTCTTTGAGGCAAGAACCATGCTCCAGACCTGGACCCACCGTCGACTTCCCTTCCGTTCGGCCGCGCTGCTGCTGAGCGTGACGCTCATGCTCTTGAGCGTTGCCGCCGCCCGCGCCGATCAGGAACGCGTCACCCATGCCAACTTCCAGCAGGCGCAGAAATTCAGCGCCGAGGCGTTGCGGCCGTTCGTCTACGACAGCTCCGTGTTCCCCAACTGGATCGGCAAGACCGACTCCTTCTGGTATGCCTTCCGCTCCAGCAAGGGCACGAACTACTATCGTGTAAACTGCGCCCAGGCTGTCCGGGAACCGCTCTTTGACCAGATCAAGTTGGGCACGCTGCTCGGGGAACTGATTCAGAAACCGCTCGACCCCGCCCAGTTGCCGCTGACGCGCGTCAGCATCAACGATGAAGGCAGCAAACTGAAGTTCGTCGTCGATGACTTTCAATATGAATACGACCTGGCCGCGCAGAAACTCGCCAAGCTAGGCAAGGCGCCGCCTCAGACCGGACCGATGGGGCCAGGCGGAGGACGCGGCCAATTCGGCCGGCGCGGCCGGTTCTTCCAGGATGACAACCAGCGGCTCGACACGCAGGACGGTCGCGGCCGGGGCGCCGGGCGGGGCGGCAATCTTAACCGCGACTACCGCAACTTTTCGCCGGACCGCAAGGTCTATGTCTACGCCCAGAAGCATAACCTCTATTTGGTTGAAGGCGACAAGGAAAAGGAAGCTGTCCAGCTTACCAAGGACGGGGCCGAGGACTACAGCTTCGGCGGCAGCAACGAGGATCGCAAGGTCCGGCCCTTCCTGACCTGGTCGGCCGACGGTAAGGCCTTCTACATCACCCGCCCCGATTCCCGCGGCGTGAAGGAGCTTTACCTCGTCAACGCGCTGGCCACCCCCCGCCCCGCGCTCGAAAAGTACAAGTATCCCATGCCCGGAGAAGACGCGATCCGCAAGAGCGAGCTCTACGTCTTCAACCGGGCCGCCAAGAAGCTGACGCGGATTCCGCAAAAATGGCGGGACGAAGGCTACACCGATATCACCTGGGGCAAGACGTCGGACGAACTGCGCTTCATTCACCGCGACCGCCTGCGCCGCCATCTGGAAGTCTGCGCCATCAACCCGAACACCCTCGAATGCAAGTGCCTGATCAGCGAGGGATTTGAAAATGCCAATATCGCTTTCCAGACGGTCGAGTACCTGAAAGATACGGACGAAATGATCTGGTGGTCGGAGCGGAGCGGCTGGGGTCATTTCTACCTGTATGATCGCAACGGCACGCTCAAGAACGCCATCACTGCCGGCCTGTTCCGCGCCGGCCGGGTCGTGTCTCTCGACACCAAGAATCGCCAACTCTATTTCACGGGCAACGGCCGCGAGGCGGGCGAGAATGTCTATTTTCAGCATCTCTATTGCGTGCACCTGGACGGCACCGGCTTGACCTTGATGGACCCGGGCAACGCCACGCACTTATCGACGCTGTCGCCGTCGCGCCAGTTTGTCGTGGACAACTGCTCGCGCGTGGACATGGCCCCCGTGTCGCTGGTGCGCGACGCCACGGGACGAACCGTCATGGAACTGGAAAAGGCCGACCTCTCGCGCCTCGCCGAATTCGGCTGGAAAATGCCGGAAACCTTCGTGGTCAAGGCCGCGGACGGCATGACGGACCTGTACGGCAACATGTGGAAGCCGTTCGACTTTGATCCGAAGAAGAAGTATCCGATCATCGCTCACGTCTATCCCGGCCCGCAGCAGGAAGGCGTGACGCACAACTTTTCCGCCGTGAGCGGCAATCAGCAGCTTGCACAACTAGGCTTCATTGTCATTCAGGTAGGGCACCGCGGCGGCACGCCGACGCGCTCCAAGGCGTACCACAGTTACGGCTACTTCAATCTGCGCGACTACGGCCTGGCCGACAAGAAGGCCGCCATCGAGCAGTTGGCCGCGCGCCATCCCTTCATCGATATCGAGCGCGTCGGCATCTACGGCCACTCCGGGGGCGGCTTCATGTCCGCCGCCGCCATGCTGCAAAAACCGTACAACGATTTCTTCAAAGCCGCGGTGGCGTCGTCCGGCAACCACGACAACAACATTTACAACGACAACTGGGCCGAACAGTACCACGGCCTGCGTGAGATCGTCGTCAAGAAGGACGAAACCAAGAAGGAAGGCCAGGCGACTACCAGCGGCAACTCCGCCAATCGCGGCGACGATAAGACCAGCGGCGATCAGACTGACACACTCAATCAACAAAGCGACGATGATGACATGGATGTTCCCGAAGATGCCGCCAAGACCGCGGCGCTGAAGAAAGAGGCCGGCAAGCAGAACGTGACGTCCACCGAAAAGAAGGAGGAGAAGAAAGCCGCCACGACGCAAAAACAGGCTGCCGGGTCAATCGAGAAAAAAGAAGCCGTCAAGGACGGCTCTGCGCAGAAGCAGGACGTCAAGTCCACCGATAAGAAGGAAGACAAAAAAGACGCCAAGACAGAAGACAAGACCAAGACCCAAACCGAGACAAAGTTTGAGATTCACGTGCCGACCAATGCCGAGTTGGCGGCGAACCTCAAGGGCCATCTGCTCCTGGTGCACGGCGACATGGACAACAACGTCCACCCCGCCAACACCATGCGCCTGGTGGACGCCTTGATCAAGGCCAACAAGCGCTTTGACATGCTCATCATTCCCGGCAAACGGCATGGCTATGCCGACTACCAGCCCTATTTCACGCAGCGCATGTTCGATTTCTTCGTCGAACACCTGATGGGCGAGCGCCTGACGAACGCGGATATTCTGGAAAAGGCAGAGAGGAAATAGCCGAAACGCGGGCCAGGAGTGCGGCCTGCCGCCGCACTCCTGGCCGCACAGCTAATCATCAACCGCTCTCACCGCCGGCCCCCCGCGTGAAGTCCGCCTGTATCAATTTGCCCTTGTGCAGTTCATAAATATTTGTGGCCAGCTCAAGGGCACGCGGCTCGTGCGTTGCCAGAATAATCGTCCGCCCTTCGGCATGCAGCACTTGCAGAAGCGACAGCACGATGGCGGCCGCCTCCGGATCGAGGTTGGAGGTGGGCTCGTCGGCGAAAATGATTGCCGGGTCGCCGGCCAGGGCACGCGCCAGGGCCACGCGCTGCTGCTCGCCGCCGCTCAATTCCTTTGGCCGCGCCAGCAATCGGTCCGCCAGCGTGAAACGCTCGAGCAGTTCCTGGGCCTTGGCGTAGCGGTCGGCGCGCGGCACTCCGCGCGGGATGAGCGGATAGGTGATGTTCTCCCACACCCGCAGGGCCGGCACCAGGGAGAAATCCTGAAAGACAAAGCCCATGTGCCGCCGAGCCCGGGCCAGCTCGACATCCGAAAAGACGCTGAGATCGCGACCCTGAAACAGCACCTGGCCGCTGGTCGGCCTTTCCAGCGCGCCGAGGAGCGCCAGCAGCGTCGTCTTGCCGCAGCCCGACGGGCCCGTCAGCGCGCAAAAACTGCCTGCGGCAATGCTCATGGAGACTTCTTGCAGCGCCCGCACCTCGCGCGCGGTTCCGATTCGGAACGACTTGCTGAGATGCCGCGCTTCGAC
>DASZFN010000847.1:0-10093 GCA_035939715.1 Gemmataceae bacterium
ATAATCAGTTCCCGCCAGGAGCATCGGGCCCAGGGGCAAGCCTACCGAAGCGAAATATGGTCCGTAGTCGATCGTTCGGGTTGGCGCCGACGGGCACAGGAAGGTTTTGATAACGGCCAAGCCAGCATTGGAAGTCCCATAAGCGGGCGGCAGATTAACTGGATCGATCACGGAATGAGTAATGTCGGAAAGATTAATGACATTGTCCTGTTCGATGAAGGGCAGCACCAACGTAAGAGCGCCATGCCCCTGTGTCTGGGCGCCATAAGCATTGGGGGTGGGCGCTACAGTAAAGTCGAAAGCCCACGGTGGGAACGAACCATAACTGTCATGATAATTGTGAAAAGCAATTCCGAGGTTGTGCATATTGTTCTGACACGACATACGGTTCGCCGCCTCGCGCACTTTTTGCACGGCCGGCAGCAACAGGCCGACCAGCACAGCAATGATGGCAATCACAACGAGCAATTCGATCAGAGTGAAAGCCCGGCGGCGTTTCCAGGACACCAGTTTCATGATTCTTCTCCTCAAAAAAAAGATGATAACTGCTGGGCCGACGGGGTAAGCCCGCACGACCCCGGTAAACGAACATGGTTTTATTTCAAATCAAACGGCGGCAGCTGGTTTGATTCTGTTTTTACGGTGGCCGTTAGCTGGGATTTAGTCCGATTGGCGTAAGCGCCGTGGAGCGCGTCTTCCGTGTCCGGCGGTTCCATCGTCATTCCGCCCTTACCCCCCTTGACCGGAAGCTGCCTCGACTGAATCACCGTGACGGCATAATCGCCTGCCGGCGCTCCGGTTCTCGTGCCGGTCTCCAGCTTGAAGTTGCCTTCTTCATCGGTATTGCCGGTGGACGGCGTCATCTTTGCCTGGTCGCCCTGTTTGGGCCAAAAGGTTACGGTGGCTCCGGCAAGGGGTTGTCCTTTGAGAAGGATCTTGCCCTCGACGGGGTAAAGCGTGGGGCCGCCGCCCGCACAGGAGCAACAGCAGAAAGCCCCGGCCAGCAGCAGCCACAGCCTGCGCGGCGCTAAAGGAGAGTTACCGACTCGCATAAACCGCATTCCACCTTTCGGGGCGAATCTTGTCCACCATGCGAACGCTCGACGAGGGAAGTAGACAGCGCTTCCCTTAACTTGGCCGGTAATAACGCAGAGTAACAAGGCGAGAGCGGGAGGTCACGACGCCGGCACACCAACGAACGCTCCTCATGCAACCTGTTTTCGGGCGAGCCTTTGCACTGGAGAATACAGCAGGCGCTTGCCGAAGTCCATAAAAAAATGTTTTTTAGTTAAAAATGTGCGCGCGGAGGGCTAGCGGCATTCAGGCGCGGCAAGAACCAGCCGGCCCTTTTGCGCCTTTAGCTCTCCTGTTCCTGTTGCCGGATGAGTTTGCGCAGTTCTTCCAGCGCCCGTAACCAGAGCACGCGCACGGCCCCGGGCGTGCGCTGCATGCGCCGCGCGACCTCGTCGAAGGACAGGCCCTCCAGATTGCGCAGAATGATGACGTCGCGATGGGGCGGCGACAGGAGCGCCAGTTGGTCGGCCACCACGGCGGTTAGTTCACGGCGTTGGGCCTGCATGCTGGGCGAACTGGCCTGGCTCACCAGGGCACGGTCGAATGTCTGCGATGAATCGTGCAAGCGCTGGCGGATGGGCTCGAGGGAGACCTCGCGGCGCACGGTACGCTTTTGCGCGACCACCTGTTTTTCCACGAGGCGCGCGATCTGATGGATCAGGATGCGGCGCAGCCAGCCGAGCAACTCGCCTTCGGTATGGCCGCGAAATTGATGGAAGTGACTGTACGCCTCCAGGAATGTTTCCTGCACCATGTCGGAGGGATTGGCGCGCGTTTGCAAATGCAGGTCCAGTTGCGTGCGCGCCAGCAAATGCAGGTAGTTGCGGTACAACTCCAGCAAGACGCCCTGGCTCTGGCGATCGCCACGGCGCGCCTTGCCGAGGAGTTTTTCCGGCGGCTCTCGACCGGCGCCGATCATGGGGACCCCTCTTCTCTTCCCTGTAGAAGTAGATCGGATTAGACGGGGAGGCGCTGCGCCCGGAAACGTAACGTTCCGGCTTGCAAACCGGCCTATAGAGGTAGGGACACGGTCGCGGGGGAAAGTGTACCCACAGGCCATCGCAAGGGGGACTGTCATGCGACAAGCGGTGAACCGGTCCGCCTTCACGCTCCTGGAAATGCTCGTGGCGATAGTGGTAATCGGCTTGCTCCTCGGCCTGCTGCTGCCGGCGATCGGCAGGGTGCGCGAAGCTGCCAATCGCATGGGCTGCGCCATCAACCTCAAGCAACTGGGGCTGGCCGCGGCCCACTATGATTGCGCCTTCCAGAAGCTGCCTCCCGGCTACCTGGGGCCGCGACCCGAGCGCGGCGCCGACCCCCAGCCCGATTACCGCTTTCAGTTCGTGGGTGTCCTGCCTTACCTGCTCCCCTACCTGGAGCAAGGCGTCACCTATGACCGCATCAGCGCGGATCTGCCGGCCGATTATTTCAGCACCGGCTCGGTGTATCCGGGATGGTGGATCTATCCGAGCGCCTGCACGGCAGCCGAGACGAAAATCCAGTTGTTTCTCTGCCCGTCCGATGATGCCTCTGCGGCCGTCGGCGCTACGGACCTGGTGCTGCACCCCGTCCGCCTCGAGTCCGAGGACTGGCAACTGATCCGGGCGGGGTTATCGAATACCGGTCCAGGCAATGCCCTGGGCCGCACGAATTACCTTGGCGTTTCCGGATACAGTGGCGTGATCGGCGTGGCAGGCAACGACCTGCTGGCCGGCTGCCTTTACAATCGCTCGAGCGTGCGCATCTGTGATGTGGCTGCGGCGGATGGCACCAGCAATACGCTGCTCTTTGGTGAGAGCAGTTCGCCGGCCGGCTCGCCCCTGCCGGCGCGGAGCTGGATGGGAACCGGCGCCATGCCGATCGCCTTCGGCGTGCCGAGCGATACGGTTCACAACGGTTGGTGGCACTTCAGCAGCCGGCATCCCGGCATCGTGCAGTTCTGCCTCTGCGATGGCTCGGTTCGCGGCATCCGCAAGGGACTGCTGCCAGGCTGCAGGGATTATGACGTCTTGATCCGTGCGGCAGCCTGGCACGATGGGACGAGCATCGATCTGGCCGGCATCAGTGATTAGACTGCTACCTCTGCGCTAACCGTCTGTGCATACGCCTTCTGCGTACCTAACGCACGTCCAGCGCCTTCTTCAGACCGGCATCAACCTTCTGCATCAGCGCAGGGGACAAGTGTCCGATCACCTGCAAGATCCTCTGTTGCCGAATTGTTGATAGCTTTCGAGGAGCGGATCATTGGCATCATCCTCGGCCATGATCTCGTTTATGTAGGCGGCGCCTTCCTCGGCATTGTATTCATCAAGTGATAGAAGGGCTTTGAGCCGCTCATACGCCTCCTTGGGGACGAGAACATACATCTCCCGCGTCCGCGGATCGATAGCCACAGGCTCCGGGGCATTCAATTCTTCTCGCTGTTCCTCGGTTAGCTGAATCATGCTGTGCCTCCTGTAGGGATTGATCGTAGCAAATCCTGTTGCGTCCGCACAAGCGCCGGAGTAAAAGTTAGGACTCTGTGCGGAGACGATTCCTCTGAACCATCTTTTCAGGGTGCATTATGCGCATGCGGTTTGCTCCACGGTCGGAAGGGAAGACTCGAAGTGTTTCACACCGTGCTCGTCCTCGACTGGAATTGCTGGAAAGCCGGCTGGCTCCGGCGACCATCACCGTGACCACGACGGCGGATGATATTACGCCCAATGACGGCTCTGTCTCGCTCCGCGAGGCCATTACCGCCATCAATGCCGGCAACAATCTTGGCGATCCCGACATCACCGCGCAGAACCCGGGCACATTTGGCACCAACGATAAGATCAACTTCAACATCCCGGGCACGTCCCCTTTGCAAATTAATGTCGGCAGCAGCGCCTCGGCCCCGAGTGTGCCGCTGCCGAATATTCTGAAGCCGGTGGTCATGGACGGCACGACGCAGGCAGGCTTCTCCGGCACGCCCTTGATTGTCCTCAACGGCGCAAATGCGGGAGCAGCCGCGAATGGGCTGGACATTCAGCTCGGGGCGCAGGTATTGGCCGGCAGCGTCGTTGTCAAAAGCCTGGTGATCAACCAGTTCACGGGCAACGGCATTGTGGTCGGACCCAACAATCTCACCGGCTTCGGGATAACGCCGGTCACCATCAGCGGCAACTACGTCGGCACCAATGCTGCCGGCACTGCGGCGGTGGCCAACCTGGTGGACGGCATATTCATTGATGCCGGCAACAGCAACCACACCGGCCTGTCCACGTCCAACAACTTGATCAGCAATAATGTGATCTCCGGGAACGGCGCGGACGGCGTGGAGATTAGCGCAGGTAATGGCATAGCGGCAGGCAATACGCTCACCGGCAATTTTATCGGCACCAACGCCGCGGGCACGGCGGCGCTCGCCAATGCCGTCAATGGCGTCTTCGTTGCCGCTTCCGGCAACAACATCGGCGCGGCCGGCAGCCGCAACGTCATTTCCGGCAATGCAGCAGACGGCATTCTTATAGGCGGTACGCTGGCTAACCCGGTCGTAAATAACACGGTGGCCAACAATTTCGTCGGTGTCGATAGCACGGGCAATGTTGCGCTCGGCAATCAGTCCTTCGGCATTGAAGTTTCCGGCGGCAATAGTAATAGCATTGG
The DNA here is from genome assembly GCA_035939715.1 of Gemmataceae bacterium. Taxonomy (GTDB): domain Bacteria; phylum Planctomycetota; class Planctomycetia; order Gemmatales; family Gemmataceae; genus DASZFN01. The sequence goes on from DASZFN010000847.1 coordinate 4,708, forward strand.
CGGCAACGTCGTGGGCGGCAATAGCGACGGCATCGAGATTGATAACGGCGGCCAGACCAACATCGTGGAGGGCAACTTCGTCGGCGTCGGCGCGAACGGTTCCACCCCGGTCGGCAACAAGTTTCACGGCATCGCCCTGCGCAGCGGTAGCAACGGCTCCGCACAGCCGAACGAGCCGGGCGTGCGCAACAACCTGATCGGCGGTCTCGGCCTCGGGGACGGCAATACCATCGCCTTCAACGCCGTGGCAGGTGTCGCGGTGTTCGGCAATCCGGTAGCGCTGTCCGGCCAGGCGAATACGGGCAACACCATCGAGGGCAACTCCATCTTCCAGAACGGCCGCAGCGATCCGCCTCTCCTCGTGGGCATTGACTTAAGCAACGGTTCGCCTTATCCCAAGGATGACGGCTTCACGCCCAACGATTCGAAGGGTCACGGCGCCGCCAACGACCCCAACAACTTTCAGGATTTTCCCGTGCTCAGCTCGATCACGCCGACCGGCACCGGAGCCGTGATCCAGGGGGCTCTGGACCAGCCCGCCGCGGCCAATGTCAAATTCCGTATCGACTTCTATGCCAGTAATGCCGATCCGCAAAGCGGCGTTGTCGAAGGGCAATTCTTCCTCGGCTCCGGCTCCGCCACGACCAACACCAGCGGCCTCGCCTCCTTCGCCATCACCGTGCCGACCAGGGTCGCCCCTAGTCAGCTCATCACGGCGACGGCGACCGATTCGGCCGGCAACACCTCGGAGTTTTCTTTAGCCATCGCCACCCCCAATGACGTCAATCAGTTTTATGTGGGGAAAGTCTACCAGGACCTGCTCGGCCGCGCCGTCGATCCGGGCGGCCTCAATTTCTGGACAGCGCAGCTCGACAACGGCCTGCCGCGCAGCCAGATGGTCCTGGCCATCGAGACCGATTCGCATCATGAATATTACTCGACCCTGGTGCGGGGCTTTTACCCGCTTTATCTGCATCGCGCCGAGGGCCCGGGCGATCAGGCGGGGGCGACCAACTTCGTGCACTTCCTCGCCGCGGGCGGGCCCATCGAGCAAATCCGCGCCACCTTCACCGCTTCGCCCGAGTACTTCCAGACACGCGGCGGCAACACCGCCAGCGGCTTCGTCAATGCCCTCTACCTGGACGCCTTTGGCACTCCCAACCGCGTGGCGACCGATCCGGGCGCCGCGGCCTTCGCAACGGCGATCAGCAATGGCACGATGAATACCTCCCAGGTTTCGCTGCACGTTTTCAACAGCGACGAATTCCACTTCGACCTTGTGCAAAGCTACTACCGGCAGTTCCTCAACCGCACCGGCACGGCCAATGAGCTCAACGGCTGGGTCGCCCAGTTCAGGCAAGGGGCTGTCGACCAGACGGTCATCGCACTCATTCTGGGATCGCAGGAGGCTTTCGTACTTGCCTTCACGTTCACGCCACCGGCACCTGCCCTGCGGAATCCCAATAGCATGAGCCCCGATCTTTACGGTCCGGTTTTCAACAACGTGCCCCTGAACGGTAGGTCGAACCTGAACGATGTCTATGTTTTCCGCTCCCCTGCCGACCCGCAGCCGCCCCTCCCGGACGCCCCCAACTTCGGCAACACTGTTCTGACCGTCACCGTCAGCCCATTCGCCGGTGCGTTGACGCCGATCAGTTTCGACCCGCGCATGACGCTGGACTTGAACGTCGTCAATACTACTGGGCATCTGACGCCGGACTTCACATTTCAGGTGACGTTCGCGCCTCCTACGCCTGCGGGACAAACCTTCAACCAGGTGGTGACGCTGCGGCTGATCCAGGGCAATACCACGACCACCATCGCCCAGTACACCTACGTCGGTTCGCAAACGATCCCGCCGGCCTTCTTGGCCAACAACATTACGTTTCCAGGCGATGCCATCGCCACCGGGAAATTCATCGCCGGCGTATTCGATGATCCGTCCTTCTTCGACGCGCAGGGCTACGCGCAATTCGCCCGCACGCCGAGCAGTGCCGCCACGCCGTTCCCGCGACCCGCGCCCGCCAACCCGGCGGCGCCGTTGCCCACCGATGCCAAGAACTTCTACCACAACGCCAACATTCTCGCCCTCGTCCTGGAAGTCCCCACCACGAAGCTCACCACCGCCAACCCGCCCCTGCTGGGGGCCTGGGCCGACAGCAAGGTCAACGGCGTCCAGGTGCAGCGCGTGGGCCGGCCGTTGCTCGACGCCCTGCTGATCCCGCCCGTGCCGCGCACCGACCTGAGCCGCGGCGACCGGCGCACCGCATTCAACCAGGGCAGTCCTGCGACCGACGTGGCCAACTTCCGCGCCGATATGATCGCCGTCCTGACCAGCCCGAACTTCATCTACCAGCGCAGCCTGCCCGACGCGACGGCTCTGGTCGACGCCGCCTTCGGCACGACCATCGTCGGCCCCAGCACCGGCTTGTTGCCGGACATGCTGACCGTCAATCTCTCCAAGGTCTATACCGGCGCGACCAACGGCTTCCCCAACGGCCACCGGCTGCGTGATGACGTGGTCGATACCCTGTTCAACTTGCTCACCAACGGCAAGGTGACGACCGATAACGTGTCCGACGACAATGGCACGACCATCACCGACGGCCTGGGCGGTCTCGGGGCGACGACACTCTTCCCGTACATCGGCAGGCCAAACAGTCCGTCGGGCGGGGGCAATCCGTAAAGTGAGCGACATTGCTTTCTCGATTAACCGCGTTCCGATTCGCCCCCTAGATGGATTGCATTGCGCTGCGACACACACAGCACACAGCACACACAGAACATCTGGGACGGGGGGCCGCAGATGAAAGGCACGCCAGCGACGGGTTCGGTCTTCGTCGGACTTAAGTTGACGGTGAGAAATTGCTCGTTTGCTTCCATGATCTTCCAAAAATCAGTCAGAATCTTCCAAAATCTACCATGTCCGCCCGCCCGCCAAGACACAACCCATGGCGGACGCCCAAGATGGCCACGGGGTGGCCATCTTGGCCTCTAACATCGTCGGTCTGCCGAAGCCGCCGTGATGATCTGGACAACCTTACCGGCAGCGAAACTCACCGTCGAGCCGCGCGTTTTTTCGCCCGCTGCCTGGCGGCCCCCGCCTGCCGCCGGACTTCGTAGTGCAGCCGCACGACACCGTCCGCGAAGCGGCGTGCCGAGCGCAATTCCAGCGGCACCAGCCGGTGTCGCGCCTGAACGAGAGGAATGCCTTCGCCGATGAAGACCGGGATCACGTGGATGATGAAGGCGTCGATTTCGCCCGCGTCCAGGAACGAAGCGATCAGGCCGGCGCCGCCCATCATCCAGATGTCCTTGCCTGGCTGGGCGCGCAGACGCTGCGCGAAGGCGCCGACCGGCTCGTTGACGAACTCCACGTCCGGCGCTGCGGACGGCGGCGGCCGGTGCGAAAAGACGTAGTTCTTGACCTTCATGCCGAATCCCCCGCCCTTGCTGCCCTTGGCAAGCATCGGCTCGAAGGTCTTCCTGCCCCACAGGATCGTGTCGATCGAACGGAAGAACGCAGCCATATGGTAGTTGCCGGCCGTGCGCGGACGGTTCAGCCAATCCACGCTGCCGTCCGCCCGGGCGATGTAGCCGTCGGCGCTGGTGGCGATGTAGACGATGATTTTGCGCTTTCTCTTCATGGTTTTCCTTCCCCTGGCGCTCCCGCGGGGCGCGTGATAGTCCAACGGAATCCGGTTCTGGCTGACGCCTTGAACTGCTCCTCGAAATCGACGTGCCGGCCCAGATCCGGTTGGGAGCCGTCGAGGTCTGCGAAGCCGTATTCGCGCGCCAGGCTCCAGGAGCTGTACAGGCCGCCCGATTTGTCGAGCACCCGGCGGTCGGCGGCGAGCGCCACGATGGCGCGGCCGACGAAGCATGGCGTTTCGGAGTGAATGAAGCCGAACCGCTTCGCCTGCGGATGATTCTCGGCCGCTTCCCGCCAGTTCGCCTCGGTCACGCCAAAGGAGTCGAGGATGGCTTCCGTGCGCATGAAGCCGGGCGTGACGGCCAGCGCCGCCACGCGCTGCGGGTACAGCTCCTCCGCCAGCGCATATGCCAGCCGGCTCACGGAGATCTTGATCAGGTCGTAAAAGAACGTCTGGCGATAATCGAGCGTGTCGCCGTCGCCGATTTCGACGACGAGCCCGCGGCGCCGCTCCACGGCGTAGCGGCAGGTGATGAGATGCGAATGCAGCGCGTTCCGCAGCATGCGGAAGCCCTTGTCGAGCGACAGCTTCCAGAACGGTTGCCACTCGTGGGCTTCGCCTTCCGAGATGTCGTTGACGAGCACGTCGAGCCGGCCCTGCTCGTCGCGCACGCGCGCCACGAGCGCCTCGACCTGCTCGGGCACAAGGTGGTCGGTACGCACGGGGATGCCGACGCCGCCCTGGCGGGTTACCATCTCCGCGGTCTCGTCGATGGTCTCGGGACGGCCGGCATAGAAGCCGGTGGTACTCGGCTGGGCGCGCGTGCTGCGGCCGCTGCAGTAGACGGTGGCGCCCGCCTCGCCGAGCATGCAGGCAATGCCCCGGCCGGCGCCGCGCGTGGCCCCGGCCACCAGGGCCACTTTCCCCTTGAGTCGTTGCATTGGCGTCCTCTTTCGCCCCATTCCCTCCGCTCCGACAAAACTACTGATCTTTAAGAAGCCAGCGAGACGCTTGCTGGCGTTTTTAGGTTGCGCTTTTCTAGTTGACGCAATGCCACGGCCTTGTGCCGTGGTCGTTTATAAATAATCATTCATTAACTAACTGTCAAGATTGAAAATGACTGTTCATTCACTTATAGTCACGCTCATGTGTCCCCGGCCGCGCGAGACGACCGACGACGCCATCCTGGCAGCCACGCACCGGGCCATGTCCCGCTTCGGGCCGGCCCGGCTGACGCTTGCCCACGTGGCCGCCGAGGTCGGCGTGGCGCCGGCCACGCTGATGCAGCGCTTCGGTTCCAAGCGCGGCCTGCTGCTGGCTCTCGCCAGGCAGGCGGTGGCAGCGACCGGCCAGCAGTATGCGGCCATCCGGGCCGCCCATCCTTCTCCGCTCGCCGCCCTGTTCGCGGTCGCCGATTGCATGGCGGGCATGGCCTCGACTCCCGAGGCGCTGGCGAACAACCTGGCCTACCTGCACATCGACCTGACCGACCCCGACTTCCACCGCCTTAGCCTGGAGCAAGCGCGGGCGGCCCGGGCCGAGCTACGGGCCATCCTCGATGATGCCGTGAAAGCCGGTGAATTAGCGCCGTGCAACACCGAACGCCTGGCCCGCGCCGTGGGCGTGACATTGGGCGGCGGCCTCCTGGCATGGGCCATCGAGCGCGAGGGCACGGCTGCCGAGTGGCTACGTTACGATCTGAAGACGCTGCTGGGCCCCTATCGGCGCTCGGG
>DASZFN010000848.1:0-2468 GCA_035939715.1 Gemmataceae bacterium
CTTGGTCAGATTGAGCTTGGTTTTGGTTTCGCTCTTGGTGTCGCCGACCGTGTCGAGTGCGGTCGTACTGTGCTCGACCTGGTAAGTCAAGATTTGCCCCGGCTGCCAGCGAAACTGGCCGACGGCCTGCGCCGGCGCGGCAGCCGGGAAGACCAACGCCGTAAGGCATGTCAACAGAAAACCGCGGATCATGGGAGCCCTCCTTCTGTTATCCGGGCTGCACGAATGCGGCGGCTGTATAGCAAAGGGCAACTTGCGCGACTAGGTCAATCCTTGGCGGCGCGGGTCAGCGATTGGCTCGGTATGTTTTCCGCAAGAAACGTACGCAGGGATGCAAAGAAATCCGGAACCAGCGGATCGTTGTGATCGACGCCTGCCATCGAACAAAATCGCTTGGGCGAATTGGCGGCATCGAACAGGCGCTGGCCGAAGGCGAACGGGATGAGGCTGTCCGTCGTGCCGTGGGCCACGAACACGGGACGCGGGCATTTCTTGATCTTCGCCAGATTATCGAACTGGGTGCGTACCAGCCAGCGGGCCGGCATGATCGGACAGACCTTCTGCGCCTCATCCGGCATGGAAGTGAATGTTTTCACGAGAATGAGCGCCTGGTGCGGCCGGCGCGTGGCCAGGTCCACGGCCACGCCGCCGCCCAGCGATTTGCCATAAAGGAGCAGATGATCGGGGGACACATGCTTGGACTGAACCAGCCAATCATAGGCGGCATCTCCAGCCGCATAGCATGCTGCCTCGGAGGGTCTTCCCTCGCTGCGCCCGAAGCCGGGATAGTCGAAGATGAAAATCGACTGATTCATCTCCTTCTGCCATTGAGCGATCGCTCCCGCGCGCCAGCTCAGGTTGCCCGCATTGCCGTGACAGTACAGCATGGCCCCCTGTTCCCGGCGCCAGCCGGGCACGGGACACCACCAACCATGGAGCTTGGTGCCGTCGGCAGCCTGCAGTTCCACGTCCTGAACCAGGGCATTCGGTGGCGCGAGCCAGTCTTCGCTGGCGAGCACTGGGCGGAAGATCAGCTTGTTTTCGAGGAATAATAACACGACCAGAACCGCGACATATACGAACGCCAGATCGCGCAGTTGCCGGGCAATCCGGCGTCGCCACGATTGCTGCCTCGGCGTCGGAGTTGCTTCAAGGCGTGCAGACAAGGACCACCTACCTGGGCGCGAAGTCAGACCGTTTCCGCTGCAAGCTTATCTCGCGCGGAGCGAATTGGCCAGAAGAAAGTGCCCAGAAAGCCCGCACCGATGGCCAGCCAGCAGGACCAGGGCAGCCAATCTCCCCACTGGGCATAGAGACTGCTGCGATGGTCGATGGGAAGGGCGGCGGTGAGGACGGCTGCGAGCTTCTTCGATTCCCGCCAGGTCGGTCCGGGCAAGGCGATTACGCGGCCGTTGCCGTCAATCACGGCGGAGACGCCCATGTTGACCGCCCGCGCCAGGGTGCGGCGGCATTCAACGGCGCGAAAACGGCAAATGGCCAGGTGCTCTTCATGCTGGCTGGTGCCGTCGAACCAGCCGTCGTTGGAGATGTTGATCAGAAAGTCGGCGGTCGGCTCGCCGTCGGTAGAGCGAACATACTGGCGCGCCAGGGTTGGATCGGTGTCTTCATAACAGATGACCACGCCAAAATGATATTTATCGAGGACAAAGCGCGTGAACTGCTTTCCCGGTGTGATGCTGTAGTCGTAATCATACGGCGCGAACTTGTTCAGCCAGGGAAGCCAGTCCCGCAGCGGCACATATTCGCCGAAGGGCACGCAATGCATCTTGTCGTAGCGGCCGGCTATCTGCCCATCGGACTTGATCAGCACCGCCGAATTGTATTGCCGCTCGCGTTTATCCGCTTCCAGCACGTCCGCCTTCACGCCCACCAGGACATTGGTGTGGGCAAGGCTTGTAACCACGTCTGCGATTTCTGCCCGGTCGCGATCACAATTCTTCCATTCCTGTGGAACATCCTCCACCGACAAGCCGGGTGCCAGTTCCTCCCAAGCGTAAAGCAGACTGGTCTCCGGCCACACAATTAAGCGGGCGTTCTGCAAAGCGGCTTCGTGGCACAGCCGCGCATAGTGGTCTCTGAAGTCCCTAATAGCGCCTGCCGCGCCACCCGGGGCGGTAGCCACGTTGCGAATGCGCTGATCAAGGTTCCCCTGAAGCAAAGCAACCTCAGGACCTTTCTCAAAGCCATCCTGGCCGAGTCGCCACAGCCCATAACCGAGCGTACCTCCAACGAGCAGCATTACTGCGGCCGTTTGCCAGAGCAATGAACCGCGGCTGCTGCGCTTACCGTCCTCCGGAAAAGCCAGCAGCCGGCGGCACCAGGCCAGCCGCCCCAGCAGCTCAAACAACCAACCATTCACCGCCGCCACGACAAACGTCACGCCATACGCGCCGGTTAGATCAGAAATCTGGATCGCCGGCAGGAATGCGTGCTGCGTATGGGCCAGG
>DASZFN010000849.1:0-1983 GCA_035939715.1 Gemmataceae bacterium
AATTCTTCGAAGTTCAAAGAGGCGAAATCCGCGTTCCATTGAATGGAAGACAAAATGGTCATTACAATTAGCATCTTTCCGGACGCTCCGGCCTCAAGTCGTCGATCAAGATCGGTCGATGCGACCGAGAGAGTATGGGAACATTGCGACCTCAGCAGGACGCGCTATCCCAGGTGCGCCCCGGAGCGGTCAACGGGCCAATTCGAAGCTCGTCGCCAAACCGAATGGCGCTTGGTGCTTGCCGTTGTGCTGGCGGGACGATTCGATAAATCGCTTCACGGCTGCGGCGAGCCGCTGCTCCTCGGTCGCGATGATCACGGTACTCTTGGTTGCATGAAGGATGATATACCCCTCCAGATCAGGCGTCCCACCCATCGGCCGGACATCGAGCCAGATACAATCGCTGGGGATACTGCCCTCAGCCTGGGCATCGTGAGCGACCGAAACCCGGAGCCCAAACGCTTGGGCCAATTGATCGGCAGTGGCCCGATGGCTTGCCGAGGCGCCCGCCGGCAACCTGACCGTCGAACAGATCGGAGTCCACCGCGAGATGTCGAGATACGACTCTCCAAAATGATCAATCAGATAATCCACGAGATCAGTGGCTTCTCCGTTGGCCATCCGCCGCCGGGCGGCAAGTAATCCCTCGCGGTCGAACAACAGAAACGCCTTCGTGGCATTGGCCCAGTTGTCGTTGGGGTTCTGCGCACGTAATCGGTCCAGGTGAGTAATCGCCCGCTGATTCATGCCTCCTATGGCAAACAACTGCGCCGCGTGGCCTTGAAGGTTGGTCCGCTGATTTAAGGGCAAATCGGTATGACGCTCGAGGTAGGCCTCGATCAATGCTCCGGCCTGAGCCGGGTCTCGAGGCTGGTCTCGAAACCGACGGTGGCCCGATCCGGGCGTTGCGTCGAACTCCTTGTATGGGAGTGACAAGTAGGCCTCTAACTCGTCGCGGATGTTCCAAATGCCGACGTCATCGCCCATGATGACGACAATGTTGGGCTTCTTGCCGTTCGCCTGGGTGGTCAAGTTGGCTTTCGGCTTTGGATCGGCCAACGCCAGAAGCTGGCCTTTGTTGAGCTGGTCACAGCAGGCTGCCTTGGGGGCATTGTCCGACTGTGTTCCGGCGCTGGTCGATCCTTCCGACAACGGAGCCGCGTCGGCCCGGGAAAACGGATTCAGCTTGCCCGACGCGGCCACGTAGCCGAGCAGGCCGCCGATCGCCAGCACGGCGATCATCTGCACTCTGGTGTTCTTGAACATTTCCACTCTCCTGGTGCAAAACTAAAATATTCGGGTCGGTAACGCTCCGGCCCTGATGACACTCATGGTTGCAACCCGTCCGGGTTGTATGCCTCTCAGCCGAAAAAGTTCGTCGCTGCTCCTTCACGATTCCGCTTCCAGTGGCTCACTGGGAGGGCGGCTCCACCCGCAGGAGATACACCGTCCCGTTGGCGTTGGCCGTGGCCAGGTAGCGGCCATCCGGCGTGAAGGCCACTGCCCGGACGGCGCCGCCGAACAGGCCAGGGCCGATCGTACGGAAGGATGAAGCATGAAGCATGAAGGATGAACGCGGATGCTTCTCATTTTCATCCTTGGTCCTTTCGCCTTCATCCTTTCCGATGTTCCACAGTCTGACGGTACCGTCACCACCGCAGGTGGCCAGCAGCGGCGTCGCCGGCGAGAACTCCACGCCGAGGACGTTGCCAGTATGGCCTGGCAAGGTCGTCTCCTGGCCGGTTTCCAGTTCCCAGAGGCGCACAGCGGACTCTGGGGCGTCCCCGACTGCGGCTAGCGTGCGGCCGTCACATGAGACAGCCACGTGGTTGACGGAGGTGGGCACCGGGAACGTGCGCGAGCCTCCGTTGACCAGATCGTGCAGGCGGACGCTCCGGTCCGTGCCGCCCGAGGCCAGCCAGGCGCCGTCTGGGCTGAAGGCGACGCCGCGCACCTCACCGCTGTGTCCAGGCAGCGGGCTCC
>DASZFN010000850.1:0-4361 GCA_035939715.1 Gemmataceae bacterium
GGTTCGGGCAGCACATCGACCGGAAACGGGCGGAATGTCAAGTCCTCTGCTTCCTCGGGTCGCCACGGTTCGACCGCTTGAGCGAGGATTTCGATTTCCGCCCGCATTGCGTCGGGTTCAGCCGCTTCGCCGTGGGCGTCAATCCAATCCACAATGTCACCGCCATCGGGCAAGCCTTGGAGCTCTATGATGCGTACTACCGGGGCAGGTGCCAACTTGCACAGGATGCCCGCCACGATGTCCGCATACTTTCGGCCAGGCGCGTCGTTGTCGGGAAGAATCCAAACTTCCTTTCCGGCAAGGGGTCGCCAGTCGGTCTTTTTCGCAGCTTGGGAGCCTCCGGCCGATGTTGTCGCCGTGAAGCCGATGGAACGGGCCGCCTCCGCCGCTTTCTCGCCCTCGACGACGACAACACATCTGGCCTTACCCAGGTCGACCAGGCCGTACAGCGGGCGCGGCTCGGGCATCGCCCCGATCCGCCAAGAGTCGCCGTGCCGGGCCACGGGTCGGATTTCCTTTCCGGCTGGCTTATCCCAGCGGACCACCAGCCCGACCGGTTTCCTGGCCAAGTCTTGATAAGTCCATAGCGCCGACCGCTTGCCGTGCTGGCGTTCCAGGTCGGCCACAGCATCGTTGGCCGTTGGAAAGGTTGACCCGCTCGGCTTGGGTCTGCCATTACGGGTCGGGCCCGGGCCGGCCTTCGAAGGAAACAGGTCGGCCAGCTTCAAGCCGATGGCCGCCAAGACCGCCGACGTATCGCAACCGGCGAGACATTTAACCAGCACAGTTCCGTCATTGCCCTCCGATATGCTCAGGCTCGCCTTACGGTCTTCGTGGACCGGGCAACGGGCAGACCAGCCCTTGCCGGCCTTCCTCGCGCCGGACAGCTTGGCCAATAGGGATTCGACGGGGGTCATTGCTCGCCCCCTTTCGCCGTGGCCGCCTCCCGGGTCAGCCAGGCTTGCAGTTCGGCCAGGGGATAGAGCACCGTGCGCCGCTTGCCGCTGCCGACGCGGACGCAGGGGACAAGCCCATCTTTCGTCAGTTGCCACAAGAGACGGGGGGAGATGCCCAGAGCCTTCGCTGCTTCACGGGGCCGTAGGGCCAGGGGGGAGGAAACGCTTGCTGGTGTCATGATCGCCGCTCCAACGGATCGCTTGCCGCGAAACGCGGCTCGCATAAGCAGAATCCGTCGGCGGCAACCGGATTCGGTAACTCCGAAGCAATGAAGAAAGCCGCACGGTTTATCCCCGTGCGGCTAGAAAATGTTTTGAAAATCTGGAAACGGTAACTCGATGGCAACCAATCATGGCTGGTCGTCATCATTTTGTGCGCCAGGCTTTTCGTATTCCTTGGCCCGTTTTTGATGCCCGGCTCGACGGCGGCCGATCTCGTTTTCCTTCTCGCCCTTTCGGTTCTGAATCCACCAATCGGTCTTCAGTACCGCTTGCTTCGTCACGCCGAACATTTCCCCCAATTGCTCCGCAGAAGTGGTTGCAGGGAATGGAATCAAGGCGTCGATCTTCGTCAACTTCTCATTCACGGTTAGCTGGTCGTCAGCCAGCAACCGGCTTGCCTTCTCGATGCGGTCGTCAGCAATCCCATTTGTGTATAGTCGTATCAGGGCGCGCGAAGCGTTGTTGCGCGCGTCGTCGGCGTCACTACCCGCGCTTGCCGGTCTGTTGCCCGCGGCGTCCGCTTGCCTCTCGCGGTGCCAAGCCAACATGTCCTTGCCGCGCCGAGACAGCCAATAGGCCCGGCCCAACAGCCCGCGGTAGGCGTCATGCTCTAGAGCCTCACCCCACAGGCCGGCTGTCTGCGTTTCGACAAAGCCCATGCTTAGAGCGATTCGCACGGCGTTGTGCAACTCAGGGGGGATATCGTCATGCGGCGCGTACGGCTTGTCCGCCAGGAATTTCAGCCTCAATCGCATCGTTGCCTTGAAGATGATCTTGTCCGGTCAGTTCGCTTCGCCGGGGGACGTGCAGCGCTTTCACGGGGAGGCCGAAGCTGCCGCTAATCTGGATCATCCCAACATCGTCCCCATCCACGAAGTCGGCGAACACGAGGGGCAGCACTATTTCAGCATGAAGCTAATCGATGGCGGTAGCCTCGCGTCGTTTAGCCGCGAGCCTCCGACGAGCGTGGAGCAACAGCGGGCCAGCGCACGCCTCGTGGCCACGGTAGCGCAGGCGGTGCATTACGCCCATCAGCGCGGCATCCTGCACCGCGACCTGAAGCCCGCCAACATCTTGCTGGACCTCAAGGGAGAGCCGCACGTCACGGACTTCGGCCTGGCCAAACGGGTAACCGAGGACAAGGGACAAACGCAGTCCGGGGCAATCGTCGGCACGCCCAGCTACATGGCTCCCGAGCAGGCCGCCTCTCGGAAAGGTTTGACGACGGCGGTCGATGTTTACTCGCTCGGAGCGATCCTCTATGAGCTCCTGACGGGGCGTCCGCCGTTCCGCGCGGAAACGCCCCTGGACACGCTCATGCAGGTCCTGGAGCGCCAGCCGGAACCGCTTAGAGTCCGCAACGCCTCGATCAATCGTGATCTGGAAACGATTTGTCTGAAATGTCTGGAGAAGGAGCCCGAGCGCCGGTATAGGTCAGCGGAAGCTCTCGCCATTGATCTAGAACGCTGGCAGGCTGGGGAGCCAATCCAAGCTCGTCCGAGCACGACCTGGGAGCGCGTCTCGAAATGGGCCCGTCGCCAGCCTGCGGCGGCCGCGCTGGTTGCTGTGAGCGCTCTCGGGTCCGCGGGCTTGCTCGCGGGGCTCGTCGTCAGCAACCTGCTCATCAACCGGGCTCTCGGGGAGCGCAACGATGCCTCGAGCATAGCCCAGGAGGAGCAGCGCAACACGGAATCTGCCCTGGACCGTGAGCGAACCGCCAAGGCGGACCTGGAAAACTCTCTGGGTCGGCAGCAACGAGTGGCCTACTTCCAGAGCATGGCCCTGGCCCAGCGATACATTCAGGCCAATGACCCGACCCATGCCGATGCTCTTCTCGACCAGTCCCGTCCGGAGCTGAGGGGCTGGGAATGGCACTATCTCAAGCACTTGCTGCATGCGGAACTTCGAACCCTGAATGGACACACGGAGATAGTAACAGCCGTGGCCTTCAACCCGAAGGCCGAGCATTTCGCCTCGGCCGCCGGCGATGGTACGGTGCGGGTTTGGGACATCGAAGGTCACACGATTCGGACTCTCCGAGCGGCTTACCCCTGGGTTCGTAGCGTCGCCTTCAGCCCTGACGGTAAGCGCGTGGCCGCTGCTGCCGGTCGCGGCCCCCGCCTCCTGGAAGGCGGCTTTTTTGGGGCGCTAGGCCCCGGTAGCACCGAAGAAATCCGCATCTGGGAAGTGGCCACGGGGACGGAACTCGTTCGCTTTCCCCAGGTCAAAGGCGTGTATAGCCTGGCTTTTAGCGCCGACGGCACCCGCCTCGCCCTTGGCCTCGGTGGCAACGGGTACACGGAGCCCAGCGATGTGGTGGTGGTGGAAGCACTGTCGGGCCGAGTTCTTCAGACATGCCGCGGCCATCGCCAGTGGGTCCGGAGCGTGGCTTTTAGCCCAGACGGCAAACTCCTCGCCAGTGCCAGCCACGATGCCACTGTCAAACTGTGGGATCCTCGGACTGGTCAAGAGATGCGAAGTTTTGCCGATACCCGACAAATGATAGACCCAGAAGCCAGGCAGCCAGTGACGGCACTGGCTTTCAGTCCAGACAGCCGCTTGCTCGGTACCGCGAGCCAGGATAAGACACTCAAGATCTGGGACGCCGCCACGGGGAGCCAACTCCAGACATGCCGCGGGCATAGCTCCAAGGTGACCAGCCTGGCATTCGGCCCGGACGGAAAGTACCTCGCATCGGGGAGCGAAGACCAGACCGTGAAAGTCTGGCGCGTGAGCGATGGGACCGAGCTGGCGAGCTACAGCGGGCATGCGTCTAAAGTCACGGCCGTGGCATTCAGTCCTGACGGAAAACACATTATCTCGGGCGGCGAGGACTTCGCTTTAAAGATCTGGGATGCGGCCAGCGGCCCGGGAGTCCAGACCTTCACAATGCCTTTGCCGCCCACCGCTGTCGCCTTCAGCCCCGATGGTCGGAATTTGGCCGCGACGGGCGGGCAAATTTTATTCGGCGACAGCATTGCGGACGACGTCACGGGGCTGGTATGGGAGGCGGGGACCGGCGAGGTAGTTCGCCGCCTGCACCAACCAGGGTTAATGTACGATCTGGCGTTCAGCCCTGATGGCAGGCGCCTTGCCACCGAAAGCTGGGACCCGCTGCGCGATTCAAAAAAAGCGGTAATCACCGGCACGGTGCAGATTTGGGATCTGACGACTGTCAAGGAG
>DASZFN010000851.1:0-3768 GCA_035939715.1 Gemmataceae bacterium
GCGGGGCAAGGAGGGCAGCTCTTGCCTCCCGCCGGCCGGCGCGCCATGCTGGCGTCATGGCCAAGCCCCAGGCTCTGGTATTTAGGTGCCGGCCGCCGTCAAGGACCAACGATCAATGACGATTCTCCAAAGGGTGGTTACGTCGTCGCAAGGTGCTGCGCTGGACGAACTTAAAAATGCGCCAATTGGCGATTGTTCTCCGTCGCGTCGTGTTTCAGCTCGCTCGCGTCCCATCGCACCGGCCAGTGGCCAGGTCGAGGAGTGGTCAGCGAGGACCAGCGGATCGACTGCATCAAATAGGCGAAGGTCATTAGATTAGAGAACCCTTGCGTGAATGACCCCCTGTCCTTGACAGCCTGGGACGGTCACGTTTGATCGCTGGCACAGCTACGCGAACCTTGCGCCAGCTCGCGATGTCCTTTATCCACGTTTCTGTACCAAATCAGTGGAGTCACAAATGGCCACTCATACCGTTCGGTACACGTCCCCTGCAAAGGCATATCGCCTGACGTCGCCGTTTTCACCTCATACGGACAAGGTCGATCACTGGACACTTTCCGAAAGCATCCACGAGCACCCTCGAGAAGATCTTCGCAGAGAAGGGGTCTACGAGTACCACGTCGTGATGGAGAAGGAGGTCGCCACCGAGCAAGATTTGTCCGGTGCCTGTTCGGAGGCTTGTACCATCGTAAAGGAGTTGGAGACGGTCTGGATCTACGCGGCTGCAAGGCCTTACAACTTCATGCGCTTGACCATACAGTTCATCGAGGGGCCGCATGGATGGTCCGGCAACTTCAAGGAAGTCAAACAGGCCATCCGCCGAGAGAGCCAAGCCAAAATATTTTTGGAAATCCAGCATAATCAGCGAAACTGGGAGACGCCCCCATTCTTGCCGCTTGAGACCGCCCTAAAAGCTCGCGAGGCTTACGTAACAGCCGACCAGATTCTTCGTGACTTGATAGATCTGCACGCCGGAGCATTTATGAACTTTGGCCAGCCAAGATTCGTCTTGCTCGCGAAGGCTTTGGAAATCGCTGGCGCGTTTTACAGAGCATCTTCAAGGCAAGCTCGTAATGCGGGGTTGCAGACGCTGGTTATGGACGCGGGGCTCACCGGGAAATTAACGCGAACTGTCGAATGGCTATTTGATATTGCCAATACGCGCCGGGAGATCCGTCATGCGTGGGATCGTGATGCGTCGGACCTCCATCCTCAGCCAACGGTGCAGGAGGCGGAAGACTTCGTCCGGAATGCCGATTTAGTAGTGCGCGCATTCATCTGCGCGCAGCTATCGCTCCCGATCGTTTCTTATCACGGTCAACTATAATGGCCCGTCGGCGTCATTGCCCGGCGGCCGGCCTTGATGTTCTTGTCGGCCCACTCCATGCCGACCTTTTTGGCCACATATCGAATGCAATCAGATCCTTGCAACATTAGCTGGTTACTTGTAGGGAGGGAAACGCGGCCAACTCAATGACGTTGACCGCGCCGCCGTCATCCCGTACTCGGCCCAAGCGGGCAAGATGCGGCTTTTTCCCGGCGAGCCGGCCACATTCCGAGGTCCCAAGCGTGGCTAGACAGCGCCCTCCACCCGGCTTGCCGACCGGCCGGCCTGAAGCGCCGTCAACTCCCTAGCCCCCCGCGTTCGCGGAGAGAAGTTCTGCGATCGCCGTGCGCGTGCTGGCTGCGTCCGGACCACGGGCCGCCGCGTTTCGACCAGGGCTCGATTTGCCGGGAGGTTATCGTGGAAAGGCTACGATCCCTTCAACCGTGTTCGGGGGCGCTCGCTGACCCCAGCGGCGGCCATTTCGAAGCATCGACCGCGGTCTTGACCGACTATTGCCGGCAGCGCGTGGTTGCGTGGAACGTGGCCTGCAACGACCCCGAGCACCCCGCCCGGCTTACGCATTACGTCGAGCCCCACTATTCGTGGTTGCGGGATCCGTCGTCCAAGGTGCTCGACAGTAGCCAGCGGACTGCTGGGCCCAATCGAAGGCCGTTTGGTTGGCGTTGAATAACATATTGCCCAACCAAGTCGTTCGAGCTCGCGCCTTGCACATCGCGTATTACAACTTTTGCGGGCGGCCAGGGACCCTGGCGCACGAGACGCCGGCGCAGGCGGCCGGACTGACGAATCACGTCTGGTCGTTCCACGAGTTGATGGGGGCTTAGAGTTTTTTGCGGTTGAGCCAGCGATCCGCTAGATTGGCTGGGATGAAATCGTCGTTTCAGTTTGGACTGCCTCTTATTCTGTGGACTTTTGTTCTCGTCGGGCTGCTGTGCGCTTATAACCTAGCCGTCAGGCCCATTGCGGTCGTTTACTGGCCCACTGCGGTCGCCGCCGTTTTAGCGACTCTCTTGCAGCACGTCCGACGCCGCCGTTGTATATTGGCCGCTGGGCTCGCCGGTGCCGCCGGCAGTCTCGTCGGAACGTCGATCCTGCTGTTCGTCATAGTGCCCCGACCGTGGCTCCTTGGCATTGAACCTGCCTTCGCACTGTTCGCGGTCCACGGCGCACTTGGTGGTCTGTTCGTCGGGGTACTCCACACAGTCGGGGTTGCCGTCGCGGAGCGACTTCGTTGAATTGAGTTCCATGCTCAAGAACTGGGCACGCGTCTACGCGGCCATCGCTCGATTTCCCGTCGGCGAATGCGGCTGGACCTGGTAATTATCGCGAGCCGGCGGAATCACGGCAACCCTCCCGGTAGTGTCCTAATCGTGCGTTGATGGGCGGCCGGCGGCCGCACTTGGGCCGTTGCCTATTCGGTGGGCAGGGATGCCAAAGTCGTGGATCAACTCGATTCGCACCAGCCGGTCGGATTCGTCTTGGAGCTTCCTCCGCCAGCGCTCGGCCCTCATCCCGCCGAACCAGCAGGCCGCGGCCCGCGTGATCCAGAGCAGGGCGCTCAACTGGAACTGAAGGCGGGGGCGGCGCATGCGGGGCATTGTACCACGCGGTCACCGCGGCGGTCTGCTTGGGCCCGGTGCCCTCTCGCCGAGCTCGGCCCGGGGTCTGCTGCGCCGGCGAAACTCCCACCAAGCGATGGCACGCATAACCTCGAATACGCCCTCGAAAGCAATCCGGACACGGTGTCCGGCCGTGCGATGGTATGAACTCGAAAGTGAATTCGAGGTCATGCTTGGCTGGGCCGGCGAGAAGGGGGGCACGAGCCCGGCCGTCCAGAGCGAACCGGCTCCGGCTGCGAAGTTATCTTGCCAGCCCGTAGGCCTGCCGAGCGCGGCCGCGGGGCGGGCTGGCGTCGGCTAATACGCCGCAGAGCTTGGGGCCCATGCCCGGTCCTCGGTGAGGGGTGGATCAGCTATAATGGCGGGACGTCGCGGAGGGAGGGAACAACATGCTCGTGGGAACACTGCTGGTGGTTACGACTTGGTGCGTGCTGGCTCAGGGCGAAGCGATCAAGTCGCAGCCGGCAAGGGGAGACGGGACGCAAGCGCCTGCGGAGTCGAGCGGCGCGATCGCGGAATTCAAGGCCGATGCCAAGGACTACTCGATTCGGTTGGACGCAAGGCCAAAAGAGAAGCTGGTGCTGTGTGATGAGCCGTTGTTTCGCTGGGGCAACCCCGCCCGCACCGGTGAAGACGGCGTCATCTTCGTTTGGCTGCTCAATGGCCGGCCGGAAGTCATTGGCTCGGTCTTCACGTATCGCATCGGCAACCTGATCCGCCGCAAGCACGAATATCATTCGCTGGCGGCCGGGCCGTTGGCGGCCGAGTACCGTGGCCAGCGTGTTTGGGCGCCGCGCACCG
>DASZFN010000852.1:0-12533 GCA_035939715.1 Gemmataceae bacterium
ATGGCGCCCAGAACGCTGCCGCTGGCGCTCAGGACAATGCCGTTTAGATTGCCGGAAATGATATTGCGCGCACCGGGCATTGTGCCGCCGATCAAGTTAGCAATGCCCCTATTGATGTGGATGCCATTCGTCTGTCCGGCAAGAAGGGTGGTTCCGGCGGAGAACAAGCCGATGATATTCCCCTGCACCGTCGTATGATCGCCGGCCGTTGTGTCGAGCGCGATGCCGTCTCCAGTATTGCCCGAAATGACATTGCCGGGGCCGCTGCCGGGAGTGGCCGTCAGGCCGCCGATGGTGTTGTCGTGCGCCCCACCGGTGATAAACACACCGTTCCCCTGGCTGCCGAGCGGGGCGGTGCCGGCGGGGTTGGTGCCGATGAAGTTGCCCACGACCAGGTTGCCGGCCGTGGTTGCATCCTGAATGTGCATGCCGTCCAGGGTATTTCCAGAAATGACATTACGCGTCAGAGCGTTGGTTCCGCCAATGGTGTTATTGCCAGCGCCGCTGTCGAGCAAGACGCCATACTGCGTGTTGGGCACAGCCGCTGAGCCGGCGGCATTGGTGCCGATGAGGTTGCTCTGCACGAGGTTGTTGGACGTGCCGACTTCGACCCCGACTACATTGCCGCTGGAGACATTGCCGCCGATGGTGTTGTTGCTGGCGGCGGTGAGGAGATCGATGCCCACATAGCCGTTGCCCGCGGCGGTGACGCCGTCGCCGAGCAAACCAACCCAGTTGCCAAGGATCGTGTTTCCGGTCGAGTCGGCGAAGAGGGCGCCGATGCCGGCGTACGCGTTGCCGGAGACGATGTTTCGGGCGGCGCCGGCGCCGCCAACCAGGTTATTGGCGCCGTGGAACATCACGATGCCTGAGCCGCTGCCGTTAAGGCCGTTGCCTACCGGGGCAGTGGCCGTTTTGTTCAAGCCGACGATGTTTCCCTGAACAATATTATGCTGACCAGCCAAAACAATGCCGGCCTGATCATTGCCGCTGACGACGTTGCCGGCGCCAGCGGCCGTGCCACCGACCGTGTTGTTAAAGGCGCCGGAAACCGTGATGCCGTCGAAGGAATTGCCGCGATCCAGCATGCCGGTGGCGTCGGTGCCGAGGAAGTTGCCGGCAACGAGATTACCGGTCGTGGCCGTGTTGGTGATCAACACGCCGGTGTCTTTGTTACCCGAGATGACGTTGCCCTCTTCGTTATCATCCACGCCGTTGGAATCGGTGCCGACGCGGTTGCCGCTCGCGCCTTGCTCGATCAGGACACCTTCCAGACCATTGGCGAGGGGCTCAGCGCCGTTGACATCGAGGCCAATGTAATTGCCGCCCACAACGTTGCCGTTGGCGCCGCTGATGTCGATGCCGTTGAGCGGGTTTCCGGAGATAATGTTGCGGCGCGTTGAAGGCAGGACGGTCTGTGTGAAGGCGTCGGCGCCGATGTAGTTATTGTGCGCGCCCGCGGTGATGACTACGCCATTGCCATGGGCCGTCCCGGCCAGTGGCGCCGCGCCGGTCTCATTGGGGCCAATAAAGTTACCGGCAACAATATTTAGCGTGGTGGCGGCGCCATCCAATTCGATCTGAGCCTGGAGATTTCCCGAAATGACGTTGGCATGGGGCAAGAAGGCATTGCCATCGCCGATGCCGTTATTGTTGGCGCCGCCGGAAATGTGAACGCCAAACTGGCCGTTGCCTAGCACGGTGAGACCGTCGGCCGTCGTGCCGACGAAATTTCCTACCAGCAAGTTGGTCTCCGTAGCGTTTCCGAAGAACGCGACGCCGTCCGAGTTGTTGCCCGAGATGACATTAGCTGCGCCCGCCACACTCCCGCCGATGGAGTTCAATGCGGCCATGGGTGCGCCGCTATTAGAAAACACATCGATCCCGTCAGCAGCGTTGGGGAGCGCGGCCGTGCCGGCGGCGTTCGTGCCGATGTAGTTGCCTTCGACCAGATTGCCGCTAGCGGCCAGTCCGCCGGAGAAGGTGTCGATCAGTAGCCCATCGCCGGCGTTGCCGGAGATCAGGTTGCGCGCCAGGGGCGTTGTGCCGCCGACGGTGTTATTCGAGGAGTTCACAATGCTGAGGCCGAATCCGCCGAGCGCGACCGTGCCGGCGGCATTGGTGCCGATCTCGTTGCCGGCGATGAGCGTGCCCGTGACGCCCGAGTCCACGGAGACATTGTTGCCGCCCGGAGCGGCAATGACGTTGCCTGCCCCCGCAATGGTGCCGCCGATGGTGTTGTTGCTGCCGTTCATATCGACAGCGGCATGGAGTATGCTTCCGACCGCTGTGGTGCCATCGGCCGAAACACCGATGTAGTTGCCTTCGACCAGATTGCCTGGGGCTCCGCCGTCCATCAAAACATCCCAATCTAGGTTGCCGGAGATCACGTTGCGCAACTCTGGCACATTGCCGCCGATGGTATTGTTGCTGGCGCTCAGGATGTGAATGCCTCTGCCGTTGGCCCGAGCGGTTGTGCCGTCCGGGCCGACGCCCACGTAGTTTCCCTCGATGCCGTTGGCGGTGCCCTCCACCAGAATGCCGTCATTGGTGTTTGCGGAAATAATATTTCGCGCCGCGGCAGGTGCGCCGCCAACGACGTTGTTGTTACCCACCAGCACAATGCCGGAGCCTTGATTGCCCAGGGGCGTGCCGTCCGCCGCCAGGCCGATGTAGTTGCCGGCGACCGTGTTGTTGTTGCCCTGGATGATCACGCCTTCGAAGGGCCCATTGCCCGAGATGATATTTCGCTCGGCGGCGTCGTTGAAACCGTCCGCATTGGTGCCGATGAGCACATTGAACGGGCCGGCGCCGACGGCAACGCCGCCCTGGCCGTTAGGCTCGGCAATCATGCCTGTCGGATCAGTGCCGATGTAGTTGCCGTAGATCCAGATATTGCTGGGAGCGTTGCCAAACTGGAAAACGCCAATGCCGAAACCGTTGCCGCCTGGTTCGGCGGGAAAACGGTTGATGGCGAAACCGCGCACGGTCGTGCCACCGCCCTGAATATTGAGGCCGAACGACCCCAGCGTGGCATCGTGGGCGTTCGTGCCGTCAATCTGGATAAGCGGCGGCCCGTTGTAGCGGGGGCCGCCCTGGCTCCAGCCGTCAATCGTGGCCCCGACGCTGATGACCGGCAGGGAAACCCCGCCGCCGACGTAGCTTGGTTGAATGGTCTGCACGCCCGTGCCGGGAATCTGGAACTGAATATCGTTGACTACGCTGGTGCCAAGGCCCGGCGCAGTGTTGGAGTCCATGATCGCCTGGCGCAGGGAACCGGCGCCGCTATCGTTCGTCGTGGTGACCAGGAAGGTGTTGTGGTCAGCCTCGTAGGCGCCGATGTCGGCAGCGCCCACCCTGCTCACGCCGCGTTGGTCCTTAGCCGGAGCAGTCGCATCGCCGGCGTTGATGGCCGGGCTGCCGAACAGCAGCGCGTTGGTGCCCGTGGGACCGCCGTTGTCCGCGAGCGGACCCAGCAATGGATCGGTATTCGGCAAGTCGCCGGCGGCGACCGAGAAGTTCCCGGTGCCGTCGTCGCTGATGTTGTGCCCATGAGAGACCACCGTCGCGCCACTAAACCCGATATTGCCGCCGATGTTATGGGAGAAGGCAGAATCCTGATACGAGACGGAACCCCCCATAGAAAAAACGCCGCTCGCACCTATAAAACTGAAGTTAGAAGCGACCGTGACGCTAAGCATGCTGGTGGTGCCGGTGTTCCAGATGCCGGCCCCCGAATTGGTGGTGATGTTCTCATCGATCGTGCTGTCGGTAATGTTGAGAACGCTGACGTTGTTCAGGCCGCCGCCGTCGTTCGCGCTGTTGTTATCGATGGTGCAGCCAAACACGGTAAGCGTGCCGGTGTTCATGACGCCGCCGCCCTGGGCGACGGGACCACCGGTGGTAACGGAGTTGTGCGTGATGACGCAGTTCTGAAGCGTCATGCTCCCCGTATTCAAAATGCCGCCGCCCGCGCCGACGGAGGAATCCACCTGGCCGTTTTCGATGGCCAGGCCGAGGATGGTTGCGCTGGACGTATTGGAGAAGACACGGCTGCTGGAATTGCCGCTGACCGCAAGCACATTCGCCCCCGGTCCATTGATGGTCAGGCCGTCCGTAATTGATAACTGTCCGGACGTCAGCACGATGGTGCCGTTCAAACCGCCGGCAAAACTGATCGTGTCGAGACCGGGATTGGCATTGGCATCGAGCACCGCCTGACGCAACGAGCCCGCGCCGCTGTCATTGGTATTGGTCACGATGAACGTGCTCGGCAGCCAGCGACTCTCCAGAAGCTCGAGCACGGGACGCCAGGCCCGCAGCCGGCTCCTGCGTGACTCATGATGGCCCGAGGGACGAGACCAGCGCTGATACAGTCGAGTCCAGAAGCTCACGGTGCGACTCCCGTTGCAGGAAAACGGCCGTAACGCGAAACGGTTGCTTCCTGCTGCGCCATCCGCTTTGCGCAGCACGTCCGCTTCGACCGTTAGCCAAACAAAAACACAAGGCAGTCAATCTGGGCACCACAGCAACTCGGACCGCAGTCAGCGCGTCTGAAGAATCCATCCGCGCGCCGCTGCCGCCCATAGCGGGTGGCTCTTGGTTGTGCTCACGAGTTCGGAATCGAGGAACGGAATACCGGCCTGGAAACCGCGCACGCTGGGCGACAGACTCGTCCTTCAGAGACTATTGCGCGTCTCTGCCGGCGCGAGTCACGACGAGCTTTGGTCCCGACAACCCGGTGAAACTGCAGGAAAGGGGGGATGTCGCGAGTCATTCGGGAAACTTAGCGACCCAGTATACCCGTAGACCTACGTAGCTTGTAAAGGAAAAAATAAAGAATTTTTTTGGTTCTAGGCGAGAATTTCGCGACGGACCTGAGCGTCGCCTTCAGGACCAATCAGCCGTTGCTGCAAACCCTGGTACGGATAGGTGAACTTCCAGGCGTCAAAGCCAAGGAGATGAAGGATGGTCGCCTGGAGATCGTGGATGCTCATCTTGCCTTCCGTGATGAAGTAGCCGAGCTCATCCGTTGCCCCCAGGGTCATGCCCGGCTTGACACCTGCGCCCGCCAGCCAGATCGTGAAGCAGTGCGGATGATGATCGCGGCCCAGGTACTTGGAGCCACCGCGGGCTTCGTTCATGGAGGTGCGGCCAAACTCGCCGCCCCAGACGACGAGCGTTTCATCAAGCATGCCGCGGGCCTTGAGGTCGCCTAGAAGCGCGGCAACAGGGCGGTCGATCTCCTTGCACTTCTGCGGCAGGTGCGTGACGATGTCGTCCCCTGGACTGGTGCCATGGGTGTCCCAGCCCCAATCGAAAAGCTGGACGTAACGCACGCCCCGCTCCACCAGGCGGCGCGCCAGCAGGCAGTTATTGGCAAACGAAGCAGCGCCGGGCTGGGCGCCGTACAGTTCCTGAATCTTCTTCGGCTCCCGATTGATGTCCATGACTTCAGGCACGGCGATCTGCATACGGAAGGCCAGCTCATACTGGCTGATGCGCGTCAGCGTTTCCGGATCGCCGAACTGCTGCAACTCAAATTCGTTCAGCTTGCGCAGCGCGTCGAGACTCTGGCGGCGCACGTCCCGATCCATGCCCTTGGGATTGTTGACATAGAGGATCGGATCGCCGGTCGTCCGGCACTGCACCCCCTGGAAAACCGAGGGCAGAAAACCCGTACTCCACAGCGCCTTGCCGCCGGTCGGGTCGGTGCCGCCGCTGATGAGCACCACGAAACCCGGCAGGTTCTGATTCTCGGAGCCAAGACCGTAGGTGACCCACGACCCCATCGCTGCGCCGCCGGCGCGCGGCGAACCAGTGTATAGAAACAGCTCCGCCGGCGCGTGGTTGAACTGATCCGTATTCATCGATTTGACAAAGGCCAGCCGGTCGGCGTGCGCGCTCAGGTTCGGCAGCAACTCGCTGATCCAGGCCCCGCTCTTGCCATGCTGCTTGAATTTGTATGGCGTGCCGAGCAGTTTGGGATGTCCTTTGATGAAGGCAAAACGCTGGTTCTTGAGCAACTCATCCGGACACGGCTTCATGTGCATCGCGACCAGTTTCGGCTTGTAATCGAAGAGATCGTGCTGCGGCGGAGCGCCGGACATGTGCAGGTAGATGACGCTCTTGGCCTTGGGCGCGAAATGCGGCTGGCGGGGCGTCATCGGATTATCATCCGCAGCCCGCCGCGCCAGCAAGGGCGAACCCCGGCCGTCCCGTTGCAGGAGTGCGGTCAAGGCGATGGCGTCTATGCCTGTCTGACAGTTTTTGAGGAACTGCCGGCGAGTCTGAGCGCGTGCCAGTTCAAGATGCAGGGTCATTGGCAAGCCTTTTGCGAGAAATCCATCAACGTTTCGATTCTGCCAAAGATTTCTGTGCTATCTCCATCAGTAGCCGTAACGCTTCATTCACAGCCTTGGCACTGGGAAAAGCTGCTGCTACATCCGGCGCAAGCGGAACGAGGTTTGTCCCTTGCTGATAGCGCTTGGCGTACTTGCCTCGAACGCCGCCGCTAAGTTGCGAAAAATCATATTCGGCTCGAAATTCGTCACGTGCCGAGTTAGGCTTCTTCTTCATATTGTCTTCTTTCACGAGGATTAGCATCATCCCATTCAAATTCCATGCGGAGATATCGACATTATCCCTTTGTCATAACGCCATCCAGATTCAGTAGCACATTCGCAACCACCGTCCACGCCGCCATTTCATCCGCCGGCATTCCCGCCGGCAGCGGCCCGAGCGGCTCCGTGGCCAATGCGACGGCTGACTTGGCGTCGCCGCGATAATGTTCCTTTGCCGCTTGGTAGAGCGCTATCAAGTCCTTTACCTGCTCGATACGTGGGGGCCGGCACAAACACAACTGCAGACCATATCGCGCCCGCTCCTCCGGATGCGCGCCGCCTTCTTTTACGATCCGTCGAGCGAGGGCCTGAGCGATCTCCACATACACAGGATCATTCAACGTAACGAAAGCCTGCAAGGGCGTGTTGGTCCGTATGCGCCGCAGCGTGCAAATCTCGCGGCTTGGGGCGTCAAATGTGGTCATCGAGGGGTAGGGAATCGTCCGCCGCCAGAAGGTGTACAGACCGCGGCGATAGCGATCCTCGCCTGAGCTTGTCGCCCAGGTGCGCTGGCCGTTGAAGGCGGCTTGCCAAAGTCCAGGCGGCTGCGGCGGGTACACGGAGGGTCCACCGATTTTGTGACTCAAGAGGCCGCTCAGGGCCAGGGCCTGGTCGCGTACCATCTCCGCCTCCAACCGAAAACGGGGGCCGCGGGATAGCAGCCGATTACGCGGGTCCCTGGCCAGAAGCTCGGGAGTAACTTTCGACGACTGACGATAGGTCGCGGACGTGACGATCAATTTCAGGATTGCTCTTGTATCCCAGCCCAGTCGGACATATTCGGTGGCCAGCCAATCCAGCAACTCGGCATGGCTGGGCAATTCTCCTTGCGTGCCGAAATCTTCCTCCGTCTCCACCAGGCCCGTGCCGAAGATCTGGGCCCAGTAGCGATTGACGGCCACACGTGCAGTGAGCGGATTATTCGGATCGACCAGCCAGCGCGCCACGCCCAGCCGGTTGACCGGAGTCCCAGGCGGGAAAGAATGGAATGCCGCCGGCACCGCAGGGTCCACCTTTTCGCCGGGCGAAAGGAAATTCCCTTTGACCATGAGGTGCGTCTCGCGCTGTTGCTTGGCGGGCAGTTCCACCATGACGGGCAAAGTCGGGACGGTGGCTCGGGTTTTGTTCAGTCGTTTGATTTCCGCAACAAGGGCCAGGGCCTTGGCCGGCGGGATTACCGAGCGTTGAGTGACCATGGCCGCAATAATTTGCGGCGTTGGAACCTGCAGTTGGCGCTTGAGCGTGGCGAGCCGCGCATCGATCTCCTTGTTCTTCCTGTCCAGATCAGGCGTCGGCGCCGGCAAGGTCGGCTCTTCGTCTGGCCGGTCGGCGTCGGCTGTCTGGTTGAAGAAGGCGTAAAACTGGTAGTACTCCTTCTGCGTGATCGGATCGTACTTGTGGCTATGGCACTTGGCGCAGCCGAGCGTCAGACCCATCCAGACTTGCAGGGTGGTATCGATGCGGTCCTTGACGGCCGCGACGCGGAATTCCTCGCGGTCGGTGCCGCCTTCCGTGTTGGTCATGGTGTTGCGATGGAAGGCAGTGGCCATGCGCTGTTCTAGTGTCGCGTTGCGGAGCAAGTCGCCGGCGATCTGCTCAATTGTGAAGTGGTCGTAGGGTAGGTTCCGATTGAACGCGTCGATGACCCAATCGCGGTAGCGCCAGATGGTCCGCAGCGGATCGGAGCCGTAGCCCGCCGAGTCGGCATAACGCGCCAGATCGAGCCACATCCGCGCCCAGCGCTCGCCGTAAGCCGGATCTTTCAGAAAACGATCGACTGCCTTCCCATAGGCATTCGGGCTTGTGTCGCGGGCAAATGCGTCTACTTCTTGCGGTGTCGGGGGCAGGCCGCGAAGATCGAGACTGGCTCGCCTGAGCAGCATGAAGCGGTCCGCTTCTTCGGAAGGCCGCAAGCCCGCGCGTTCCAGCCGATCGAGAATGAAGTAATCGATGCCATGGCGCGGCCACGACCTGTCTTTGACAGCCGGCAGCGGCGGCCGCTGCGGCTTGACGAACGCCCAGTGCTCCGCGTAGGGCGCCCCCTGCCCTATCCAGCACCGGAGCGTTTCGATCTGCGCCGGCGTCAAGTGGTGGCCGCTCTCCCTGGGCGGCATGCGCTCGTCTTCATTCGTGGCCATGATGCGCCGGTAGAGTTCACTCTGCTGGGGCGAGCCCGGCACGATCGGCGTGTTGCCGTCCTTCTGCTTCCTGACTGCCGACTCACGCCGATCCAGGCGCATCTTCGTGGCCCGATGCGCGGCGTCCTGGCCGTGACAGGGAAAACAGTTCCTGGAAAAGATGGGACGAATGTCCCGGTTGAAATCGACCGTTGCGCTGGTCTCCGCCTGAGCTTGCGCGACAGACAGCATGACATGGCCAAGAAAGGCCATCACAGGCAGCAAGCTTCGCCGTGTCATCGCAACCTCGCATTGACAAACGGTGTGAATCGCTCGGCGGGCAGGCGGGAATGCTCTTCAATATAGTGTGCGGACCGCTGTCCACGCAAGCAGAGAAACAAAAAGCCCGCCTTCATGCCAAAGGCGGGCTCCTAAAAGTGCAATTTGCTGCTCCGCGCTCAGACGCACGGCAGCGCTTCCACGGTCAGTAAATCGTCCGCTGGCAGAGAAACGTTCGCCGCGGAGATGCCTGCGCGCCTACTCTCCACAACCACCTTCTTGTAAGCGCCCTCGACTGGCTCGCCGCGTGGCAGAAGTAGCACCCTGGCAACCAGCTCGTGCGACATGCACATCATGTGCAGAGCCGTGGCCAGGACGAGGCGGAAATCCAGCCACGGGTTGCAATGCCGAACATAATAAAGATCGTAGGCGATCTTGTGGCGCACGCTCTCGAGATCGGTGTCAGGCGGAAGCTGCACCTGAGCCAAACCCGTGACGCCCGGCTTGACCAGCAACCTCCAGCTATAAAGCGGCACCGCTTCTTCCAGGCGCGGCAGGAATTCCGGTCGCTCCGGCCGGGGGCCAACCAGACTCATGTCCCCGCGCAGCACATTCCAGAGCTGGGGCAGTTCATCGATATGGGTGCGGCGCAGAAAGCGGCCAACCGGTGTTACACGGGCGTCGCCGCTGGAAGACCAGCACGGACCGGTATGCTTCTCGCAATCGTGCCGCATGCTGCGCAGCTTGTAGATCGTATAGCTCAGGCCATCCCGGCCCAGGCGCGTCTGCGTGTAAAATGCCGGGCCGCGGGACGTGCATTTAACCAGGAAAGCCGCGATGAGAATCACGGGGGCAGCAACCACCAACATCAACAGTGCGGCCAGAAACTCCAAACCGGTTTTCCAGAAGCCATACCAGGTGGGACGGTACAGCGACGAGTCTACCCGGATGCGTTTGGCCTTGGCGGAGATCTTGCCCATTGGCTGGCCGGATAAAGCTCGAGAATTCGTCATTATCTTTGGACCCCTTCCCAGAGCTCTGCCAGGCTCCCTCCGTGCGGGCGACACGCTGTGCCGGAAGCCATACCGGCCGCAATTCTCGGTTCGCATTAACTCGCCCGACGTGGCGAAGCCCCCTAAGATTGCGTAGCAAAACCGACCAGGCAGAGTTGTTCCGAAACCCTGTTGCAAGGTGCGCAAACTTAATTGCGCTAGGTGCGGCGCTAACTGTTGTTAACAAACCAACCGCAAGCTTTTGCCATACAGCTGAGTCGATTATGGTAGCGAGCTGCCTTCAGCCGAGCAAGCCCTTATGCCCAAATATCCTCTAGCGGAATTCCCGGTCTCATAATGCTTAACGACAATCGCTACTATTGCGCCCGAGCCGATGTTCGCGGAAGTTCTTTGGGTTCGTTCGACATTCTGCGTCATCGGCTAGCTTGACTTTCCTCATCAGCCGAACTACCATCGCGTTGACCATCCAACCCCGCGCCTACCTTGAGGTTCCGCCGCTCAAGCAGTGTCAATGGACGTCATCCGGTTCGCCGCTCTCTCTCTGAGTCGAGATCGCCCGACCGCCATCTGGAGCAAACGGATGCCTTATACCTGGCAGGACTATGCCCGGCTCGTCAGTCGCCGACGAATGCTTCAAGTCGGCAGCCTCGGCTTGCTGGGCATCAGCCTGCCGCAGCTTCTGCACGCTGACGAAAAACGGAAGCGCAGTGCTCCTGCCGCGCAGGCGGATGCCTGTGTACTGGTGTTCCTGGACGGCGGACCAAGCCATCTCGACATGTGGGACATGAAGCCCGCGGCGCCGCAGGAAATTCGCAGCCCGTTCAAATCGATTGCCACGTCTTTGCCCGGCGCGGAGTTCAGTGAGCACTTGCCGCGGCTTGCTCGCCACATGCATCGCTGTGCCCTGATTCGCTCGGCGCATCATAGCGTCAACAATTCGCACGGCGCGGCAGTGTACACCAGTCTAACGGGCTACGACCGCGGCGAGAAAGGCGGCGCGGCCTCGCCTGCCGACTATCCGGCGATCGGCTCGGTGACCCGGCTATGCCGGCCGCCACAGAACGGCATGGTGCCTTTCGTATCGCTTCCTTACATCACGGCGGAAGGACGGGGCGGACCGCCGCAGCCCGGCTTCTTCGGCGGCTTCCTCGGCCGGGCCTTCGATCCGCTCTTTGTGCTGCGCGATCCCAATGCCCCAGACTTTTCCATACCGGAGCTGGCTCCGCAACCGGGCGTTGATGCCGGCCGCATGGGAACACGGCACCGCCTTCTGGACCGGGTGGACAGCCAGGCAGGAAACGGCGCCACCCTTCGCGATATGTCCAGTTTCCAGGCCCGCGCTTTCGACCTGTTGACGTCGGCGGCCGCCCAGCAGGCGTTTCGTCTGGACCGCGAGCCGGCGCCGGTGCGGGACGCCTACGGCCGCAACATTTACGGGCAGAGCGTGCTGCTGGCGCGGCGGCTCATCGAAGCCGGCACGCGCGTCGTTTGCATTTCCTGGGCTCCGGATGCCAACGCCACCTGGGATACCCACGGCAACAACTTCAACAGCCTCAAGAATACGCTTCTGCCGCAGTTGGATGCGGCGGTTTCCAGTCTGCTGGCCGACCTGAACGACCGCGGCCGCCTGAAGCGCACCCTGGTCGTGGTCATGGGAGAATTCGGCCGTTCGCCACGCATCAACAAGGCGGCCGGACGCGATCATTGGAATTATTGTTACAGCTTGCTTCTCGCCGGCGGCGGCATCAAGCCAGGCGTGGTGTTCGGCAGCAGCGACAAGATCGGCGCCTTACCCCGGCTCAACCCGGTCACGCCGGCCGACATCATCGCCACGATCTACCACTGCCTGGGCATCCCGGCCGATCTGGAATTGTTTGATTCCCTGCACCGCCCGTATCAACTTGTCCCGTGGGGAAGTCCGATCCGGGATATTTTGGTATAGCTCACCTGCCTTTGAGCGTCGCTTCCGCCAGAGCCCGCAGGAGCGGATTGGCCTCATTTGGAAAGGCGTCCTTTTCCTTGCTCCAGAAATTCATGGTGCCAGGCCGGGCATCGTAGATGATGGGCACATGCACGCTTGAGGCAAGGCTGTTGCTGATCATCTTGAGATCCATGCCGCGCGCGGTCTTCTTCAGATCGCGGTTCTTGATGAACATGTTGATGATGCCGTACTGGCCTAGCTCGAGCAAATCTCGCACTGGGAAGCTTACATAGCCGCTCTCCGCCACCTTGGTCGCGATCTCTCCGGGATAGGACGCGCGCACCACCCTCAGCCGGTCACTGGCAAAAATGCTCACACAAACGCGGTCGATTTTCGGCAACACCTTGTGCACCGCGGCGGCGAAAGCATCGAACGTTTCCTGCGAGTCAAGTGCATGCTCGGCCAGCTTTTGCAGCTCCGGATCGAGGCTCGCTGTCTCCGGCAGCGTGGCCGCGGGCGGCGTCTTGTCCGCAAGCCGCAGGTTCACTGGCGCGGCATCGAAGTAGCCGATCATCATCTC
>DASZFN010000853.1:0-6079 GCA_035939715.1 Gemmataceae bacterium
GGGCGCGATTGATCCCAATCAAGAACAGGCCCAGGCCTAGTGTCAGGCCAAAAGTGGCGTTCACGACGGCCTGGGTCAGCAGGTAGCGACTAATGCGTTGCCCTGCTTCGTCAACCGCCTTTGTCGTGTGGCTTATCTGCCCGTGACCCACGAGGCGAATGAAACGGTTGCGCAGCTCCTCGCGTTTCATAAGCATCAAGATGGCGAGGAATAGCGCCAGGCCAAGACCGCCAAGGAATTCCAAAAACCCACCGAGATAGCTCGACAGGCTTTTGACCCAGCCGGAACTCTCAGGCTGCACGACGACGACCGGCGGCTGTGCGTCCTGTGCGCCAGGCGCCGGTGCCGCCTCTGGGACGCTGCTTTTCGCCGCGGGCGACTCTGACTTCAGTTCGCCGGAGATCTCTTCGATCATCCGTTCCAGACGCGCAGACCCAGCGCCCTTTTCCTTCAGCGATTTGATTTTCGCGTTGATATTGGCGGTATAGGCCGGCAATTCCCGGACCAGGCCGGACACCTGGCGGACGAACACCCAGCCGAGACCGCCGATGAGCAGCGCCGTCGTCAGGACGGTCAGCAGCACCGAGACCAGGCGGCCCAGACCGCGGCGCTGCAGGAACTTGACCAAGGGGCTCAGCAAGAAAGTAAGGTACACGGCAACGGCCACCGGCATGAACACGACCTGGGCCCAGTACAACCCGGCAATGACGACCACGCCCACGCCCGTACCGGCCAGGACGATCTGAGCACGTTGCCAGGGAGGAGTTGTAGACACCTTTACCACGAATCAGACCTCTTAACAATGAATGGCGCAGCCTCACCGAGCGCGGGCCGACAATGACCAGATCCAGTGGCCATCAGGCATCCCGTGCCGTGAATGAACGCGGCTGGCTCACAACAAGGGGTAAATGTATCAAAGCACTTCACGTGCCATTCAGGCGGACGCTCCACCTCGTAGCGTTTCCGTGTGCCAGTTTCGTGACGTGTTCCTATCTGCCGCAAGACATGTGGCAGGAATGTCTGCACGAAACTGAGCTACGCTCCAGCGTTAGTAGCTTGCGACGCTTGCTACTTAGAAATAGTTGGGATGCTCATCGGACAAAAACCGTTTTAGCCTCCGGAGCTTATATGCACGCTACCTTGCAGACATGGCCTTTGAATACGAGAAGTGAGGAAAGCCATTGCACGACTTCGCGCACGCTCTTGCGCCCAGTCAGGCAGTTTCACGAAAGAAATTGGGCAGTGCGTTTCTCACCCTTTTTCGGTAGCTGAACTCGCCAGAGTTCAGGGCACGGCCCGGCAGAGTTTTCACGCGGACAAGGTAAGTGCAGAGAAGAGTTAGCGCGCAGGTGTGCGTTCGTTTTCGTCCAGCCCCAGAGTGATGATGGGGCCGTCGTCAAGCCCAAGCTGCCGCGTCACCCAGGGATGAGATCGTTCCGGATCGATGAGCCAGCGTCGGAAGTGATTCACCACGACCCGGCTGGCCGCCTGTCCCCACTGTCTGCCTAGATGCAAAAGTCCATCATCCCCTGCGATGTCGCTGACAGCGTGGATGCAGTTGCTCGCGGGCCCGGGTCGGAAGCGATCATCCACGGCCTTGTACTGGACCGCGCCGCTGTTCAGACGCGCTTCCTGCGCGAGCGCGCGCTCGTAAAGCTCTTCCTGGATCTGATACGGACCCCAGGCATAGACGCGAGCGCCAAGCGAATCCGCCCAGCGCAGGGTCGCCTGCAGATCAAGGTTTGCTCCCGGTTCCGGGCGCAAGCGCAAGACGACCACGTCCAGGGTGCTGGGCATCCAACTAATGGTATGCGCCTCTTCGATACGGAAATCCGCCTCGGATTCGTGCTTGCCGCGCGCCTTGACAAAGGTGGCAAAAGTGTGCGATGACCTGGGCTCATTGCTTTCGGACTGGGAAGCAAACACGATCATGTAGTAAGCCGATCGCGCAGGCGCCTCTGCCTCGATGTTTTCCGAG
This sequence comes from Gemmataceae bacterium, assembly GCA_035939715.1. GTDB lineage: Bacteria > Planctomycetota > Planctomycetia > Gemmatales > Gemmataceae > DASZFN01. Next base: position 1,979 of record DASZFN010000853.1, read on the forward strand.
AACGCCTTATGCTGTTGCACCTGCGGGGACAGGCTGCCCACGGCCAGCGAGGCAACCGCGACAATCGAAAGCAGCAGGCAGGCGCGTTTGATGCTCATACACAAATACCGTCAGGTCTCTCATGGAGGTCTTCGTGGGTTCACTTCATGATCCGCTCGTAGTACAACCGCAGAGTCTCGTAGCACTCACAACTGGCATCCTCGAGACCTTCCCGGTTGATGATCTTCATGTGGCCCCGGCGATAGCTGAGGAGACCCGCGGCTTGCAGCGTCCCGGCGACAATGCTAACGCTCTGGCGGCGCACGCCGAGCATCTCGGCCAGAAACTCCTGTGTTAGAACGAACTCGGCTTGGCCCGCGCGATCGTGCGTCATCAATAACCATTTGCACATGCGCTCCTCGACCGAATGCAGCGCGTTGCATGCCACACACTGATACGAATAGCGCAGGGAATAAGCAATGTACCGGCGCAACAACCGGTCGAGCGCTCCATCCGGTTCCAGGGCCTGTAAAAAAGCAGCCACGCGCACGCGCAAAGCTTTCCCCGAAACTTGAGAAATCGCCTTGCTTGGGTTGAACTCAAGGCCAAGGACGACCGGAATCCCAATCATGCCCTCGTTGCCGACCGTGGCTGCCTCGACGATCTTGCCGTCATCGGTGACGCTAACGACAGAACAGACCCCGATTGTAGGAAAATAAACGTAGGTCATGGGCCCGTCCTGTCTGCAGAGCTCTTCACCATGAGGCAAAGACACAGGTTCCAGGACCGACGATAGGCGCTTGCACACGTCTTCCGGCAAGCGATCGAGCAGCCGGTTCCCCGTGCGGCTTGGCGAAACAGGTTTTGACATCGATGCTCCTCAAGCAAAGGCGTTGCAGCATGTCACTCCTCTGTACCGCCAGAGCATCCACAGCAAACGGCATACCGCTCTGTGTCATCTAGCGGACAGACCAACTTCTGCTGCCCTCGTAATGTTCTTGAGTCGGGCGATAGAACTGCGGGCGCGGCAATTGAGTGAGAAGCAGACGTTATTTTGGAAGGGCATTTCCCGTGTCCGACGTATGGACCTTCGCGGGCTGGATTTATCAACGTGGAGAAGAGAACGCGGCGGGGCCTGTCTCTGCCGCAGTGCTACGGCAATTGCTAAGTGCTGGGCAACTGGAGCGTACCGACCTGGCGTGGAAGTGCTTCAAAAAAGGAAAGGAGACGCAGTTTTCATCGCCGGTACAAGTTCAACAAGCAGCTCAAGAAGACAACTCTGGCCCTTAGAGCGTCAGAGCCCGGCTCCGTCATCACCCCTGGGCCGCACCCCGAGACGGGTCACACGGCAGCGTGAGGCCATGGCAGCGGGCGGTGACGGGGAAATTCACGCGGTTGACGGATGGGCATAGCAAGCTGTGGCGGAACCATGAAGCGGCTATCGCCCTGTTCTTCGCTTACTACAACTTCTGCCGCGTTCACTCCACGATCAAGACCACGCCGGCAGCGAAGGCGGGTTTGACCGACCACGTTTGGAGCATGAGCGAGCTGATTGAGCGAGTGGCGACGTACTAGACCGCGCGGCAAGCAACGCAACCCGGCACGATGCCGGGTTTTTCTTTTTGCACAGCCTGCGGTAGAATCAGGGCTATGGACATAACCCCCGTGCACGTTGTCACTCTAGCTGCCTTTCTTGGGGCAAGCTGGTTGATCCACCTTTATTTTGCTCGCAAGAAGCACAACAATGGTCAGGGGCAATCAACACCCTAATAGCCCAGTATCTAATAGTGACCACTGCAGCCTTGTCAATTTCGGCAACTCGCGCGACGGCGGCGCCAGGCTGGAGTCTTCGCAAGCCCCGGCCTTGCTTCCGAGATCTAGCTGCTCAGCCGGGGCTTCGAAGGACTCAGCCCCGCCCACCCTGCCCGCTCAGTGGGTGATCGTCAAGCCGCTCATGCGGTCGCCGCGCCGCCCCGACACCATGGTCGCAGCGATCACGGCCACGAATGACGAATGACCAATGACTAATGACCTCCTCTACTCACCACCGCTTTTCGATGAATGAAGTTACCGGCATCTTGTCCGCCATCGAACAGGGCGACGCGCACGCCGCAGAGCAGCTGTTGCCACTGGTTTACGATGAACTGCGGCGGCTGGCGGCGCGAAAGCTGGCCCAGGAAACGCCAGGTCAGACGCTGGATGCCACGGCGCTCGTCCACGAAGCTTACCTGCGTCTCGTAGGCGGCAGCGCGGATCAGCGCTGGGACAGCCGCGGTCACTTCTTCGCGGCCGCCGCCGAGGCCATGCGCCGCATCCTGGTTGAAAATGCGCGCCGCAAGGGACGGGTCAAACACGGCGGGGGACGGCGTCGCGAACACGCGGACCTCGACGCCATCCACGCCAGTGGAACGGCCCAGGAGCTTCTGGCCTTGCACGAGGCGCTGGAGCAGTTCGCGAAGCACGACCCGCTCAAAGCCAGGCTAGTCGAGCTGCGCTTCTTCGCCGGCCTGACCCTGGAGCAGGCGGCCGAGTGTTTGAACATCTCTCTTTCCACCGCCGACCGCGGCTGGCGCTACGCGCGCGCGTGGTTGTATGCCGCGATGGCCGGCGATGCGGCTCAAGAAAAATAACTTTAGTGTGACGTGTTTTGGACCTCGGCGTCGCATGAAGGGCTGAGGGAACAATGCCGTCGCCTTCAGACTGCATCGTACGTGGCGCCGCAATGGGCTTTCAATGCCGAGCGCCGCGTTGGCGGATTCGCTGCACTTCGCTCGTCCCACAGATCATCGGTCTGCGCGCCGGCCGGTCGCCGGGTCAGTGGCGCCGACCGTCTTGGCAACGGCTCCGTGTCCCGCTGGCTTTCATTTTGAGGTCAACGGCGCTAGCGCCGGGAGAGCAACCATGTCAGCACATTCGTTTCTGCGTCGTCAGGCATCGCGGCGGGGGCGACGGAGCAAGCACGAGTCACTCTGGGGCCGCCCGGCTCTTGAGCGACTGGAAGACCGCACGCTGTTGTCCACGCTAACCGTGAACTCCATCGGCGATGGCAATGTGCGCGATCAGTCACTCACTTTGCGAGAAGGACTCCTCCTGGCGAACGGCGCGCTGGCCTTTAGCGATTTGACTCAAGAAGAAAAAAACCAGGTGACCGACGGGATCCCCGGCAGCGAACTAATTGACATGATTGAATTTAACATTGACACAGGTGGACTGAAAACCATCCAGCTCACATCTCCGTTCCCGGCCATTACGCATCCCGTAATCATCGACGGCACATCCCAACCCCTTTATGTGGATAAGCCCCTCATTGAACTGGATGGCAGCCTGGCGGGATCGTCGGGGTCGTCCACGCCGGGTCTGGTGATCGATGCCGCCGGCGTCACCGTGCGCGGGTTGGTGATCCACAGTTTTGCCGGGCACGGCATCGTCGTGCGCGGTCCTGGCGGCGCCCAAATCGAGGGCAACTACATCGGCACCGACGTCACCGGCTTGAACGACCTGGGCAACGGCTTTAGCGGCGTCAACATATTCAACTCGCCCGGTAACATAGTTGGCGGGACGACGGTGGCGGAGCGGAATGTGATCTCCGGCAACGGCGAAGATGGCGTCGCGATCGTCGGCGGCAAGGCCACAGGCAATTTGGTCCTGGGCAACTACATCGGCACCGATGTCACCGGCATGAACGACCTGGGCAACACCCGACACGGCGTGCTCATGACGTCGCCGTCGGATCCAGCCTTCGGCACGGAGGCCGCCTCAGGCAACACGATCGGCGGGGAAACGGCTGAGGCCCGCAATGTCATCTCGGGCAACGGTCAGGACGGCGTCCAGATCGCCTTCGGCGCCCACAACAATCAGGTCGAGGGCAACTTCATCGGCACCAAGGCCAACGGCGTGGAAGCGCTGGGCAACAGCCGCCACGGCGTCGCGATTTTCGATTCATCCGCGAACACCATCGGGGGTCTGACGCTCGTTCCGGGAACGGCGCCGGGAAACGTGATCTCGGCCAACCGAGGCGACGGCGTCTTCATTGGCACCGGTGCGGCCGAGGGCAATGTGACCGACAATTATGTACAGGGCAATCTCATCGGCACTGACAAAAACGGTGATTTCCGCGCGGCG
>DASZFN010000854.1:0-21175 GCA_035939715.1 Gemmataceae bacterium
AATATCGTCCTCCGGCACGAGCGCCACATACTTGCCGAAATAAGCCGCGTATTCGCCTGCTTCTGGTCTGGACCTCGATGCAACTCCATGGAGTGACGAAGAAACTGTATTGCTCGGCCGTTCATCAGGGCCGTGTTCTGACGGCCCATTATGGCGCGCTTGGCTGAGCGGAACAATACCGCTGGCTGGTGTTTGCACGGATCTGTCTGTGGCAGATTGAGGGATGGTAGGCGACAACGCAGCCGCACCCATTAAGCGGAAACAACCATGGTATTGTCACTAGTTTGCCAGTTTGCCAAGTTCGTGGCCACGCGTGGCAAACATGTCTTGCGACGGAATGCCTTGCTGCAATCCAGGTTATGAATTCATTAACAGCAAGTTTGCCAGTTTGCCAAGGGTCACGGGGCTTGGCCGGCCCATGAGGTTGGGTTGGGTAATGAGTTCCGCTACACAGCCATGATGGCCACTAGTGCCCTGTTTGCCGCAGCTCGGTCTTACTTTCCAGGCTCGGGCCAGTTCAGATGTTTGTGCAGGAACGCGAAAGTGCCGACGCCGTGGATCGTGTGTGGGCCGTCGAAGAATTCGATCGTCGTGCGGTCGGGGATTTTCAAATCGGAATATAGTTTGCGCACCTTGGCGTATTCATAGGCTACCCATTCGTCAGGCGCCACGCCGTCATGGTGTCCGCGTTCGACCATGAACGGCCGCGGGGCAATCAGGCCGGCCATCTCGGCGTAGTTGAAGGTGTTGCCCAGGTCGAACTCGAAGATCTCGTACTCGCCGGTCCCCACGTAGGAATAACTGCTACGCGTCGAGGCGTTCTTCCAGATCCATTCGTTGAAATCCGCCGAGCAGATTGACAGGCAATAGCGTTTGACGAGCGGCGGAATCCGCATCGCCGATTTGCCGCCATACGACAGGCCGTAGAAGGCGATTCGCTCCGGGTCGACCATGGGCAAGCTCGCCAGCCACTCGGTGGCCTGGAGATGCTGCGGCACGATGATCGAGAAGAGGGTTTTCTTGAGCGGGTTCAGCTTGCGCTGCAGCGAGCGGAAGCGGTCGGTAAAGATGTACGGGTTCTGCGGCGCGAAGGTGATAAAGCCGCGCTCGGCCAGCTTGCAGGCGAACTTGTGATAGGCCGGGTTCTCTTTGTTCGGATCGGCGACGTCAGTGGGCCGGCCTTCGAGACCGTGCTGACAAACCACGACCCGCCGGCGCTCGCCCGCCTTGATGTCCTTGGGCAACAGCAGAATGCCATAGGCGAATACGTCCGGGAAAACGTCCATCACCACCTCATAGCCGGTGTATTTCGGCTCGTCATAGATCTTGCGCGTGCGGACATTGGGCGGCAGCAGCTCCTCGTCAAAGCGGCCGATGACTTCGCGATCAAAATAGTCGCGGTAGGGCTCGATAGTTTTCTGCCAGTTGGCCACGGAGCTGCGGTCGGCCTTTGCCCAGAAGGCGCGGCGCGTGTACTCGCCTTCGCGTATGAGGTGCTGGGTGTATTCCACGAACTGGTCGAATTGTCGTTTGAAGCGGACCTCCGGCTTCGCGTAGAACTCGTGCATCATGTCTGAAAGAGCGATTCCCTGGAGAGACGGGCCGGCCGAATGATGGGGATACAACTCGTCCAGGAACAGCTTGACTGCCGCCGAAGCCCATGGCGGCCCGTTGCCGTCGTTGCTGGCCACCAGCTCGAGACACGGCGCCGGCGAAAGCCCTGCGGTGAGACTTTTGGCGCGCTCGATCTCTTTTTGCACGACCGGCAAGCTCGGCGTGACGAGCCGTCCCGGCGCTGCTCCGCCCGAACGGCCTTTCCCGGCGGCAGGAGGCCCGGTAACGAGAGGCACCTGACTAGCTTCGATGATCAACGCACGGGGGGCTATCAGGCTGGCCAGCTCGGCGTCGCCGAACTCGGTCAGGTAGCCGAACACGTTGCGATAAATGGGTTCCTGCCACAGGTTCTGTCGAGAATCGAAATAGCCGCTGACGCAGGTCACCGCAATCCGTGGCTCCAGGGCAGCGGCGTGCAAAGCCAGCAGGCCCCCTTCCCCGTAGCCAACAATCCCGAGCTTGCGGGGAGTCTTCTCGCGTACGTTTAGATCTTTGAAGCATCCCACCGCGGCCAGGATCTTCTGCACTTCCAGGCCGATTACATGCCGCCCCATTTCAAAAGCGGGCCGGTAGATGAACTCCCGATGCGGCTGATTGGTCGGCGGCCGGCCGGCAATCGCCGAATACGTGGCGCGCCGATCGATCACCACGGGCACGAGCACGCGACAGCCATTCTCGGCCAGCCGCCGGGCAATCTGCTGGTCCGGCGGCAGACCGGAGGCGAGACCGGCAAGCATTTCCGGCGTTTGGTCGGCGTCGGGGATGACAATACAGTTCGGAGGAGCATCGATCTTGCCGTCGGGCGCGATGGTCACGCGCCGTCGCAAGGGCTTTAGCATCACTCCCTCCCCCGAAACCCCAGGTAGGACCGCCCAGCGCACCGCCATCACCGAGTAGTCCTGGTTCTCGCGGCTCGGCACCCATGCATTGGACAGGCTATGATCCGCAAGCTGGAACGAGCTGTCTTTCACGAGCAGGTCGACAGCACCGATCATCCGCCGCAGATGCTGGCGGTTCTGCTCCACGGACTTCTCATAATTGGCCGCGGCAGAAAGATCGCGCTTCCAGAGGTGCGCTCGGCGCTCGATCGATTTCTCAGTCTCGTGCAGCAGAAACTTATCGATGCCGGCCACCATCTGCGAGGCAAGATCGCCCTGCATGTCGAGCGGCTTGGTCCCGGGCAGCGGCTCGGCGCCCGCCGCTCTCGAACCGCAGGCGGATAGAAAGATTACGAGAAGGAAAAAAGCCAGGCGTCGCGGCATGAGTGACTCCTGAATGGAGGTAGGCATCCCTTCGATAGCACGAAGCAGGCTCCCCGTCAAAGAGTTTCACGCAGATTCTCTCCGCGCTCTCTGCGTGCTCTGCGAGAGATTTTCTGCAAGCAAGCGGTGCAAGAAGTCCTATGATACCTTCACGGAAATCCTTCCCTCACTCCGGAGAAATCGATTCATGGCCGACTATCTCGCAATCGCCACCTGGCCGTTCGGCATGACGGCGGTCAAGGTGGCCGCCGAGCTGCTGGAACAAGGCAAAGCTGCACTCGATGCCGCCGTGGCCGGCGCCCAGGCCGTGGAGGATGATCCCAAGGTGCACTCGGTCGGCTACGCCGGCCTGGCCAACGCCATCGGCACGGTGCAACTGGACGCCTGCGTGATGGACGGCCACTCGCTGGCATGCGGCGCGGTCGCGGGCCTGGAGAACATCCGCCATCCCGCTGCCCTGGCGCGGCTGGTGATGGAGAAGACGCCGCACATCCTGCTGGTCGGCGAAGGCGCGAAGCTTTTCGGCATCGAGCACGGCTTTCCCCTGGAGAGCCTGAGCACGCCGGAGAGCGTCGCCGAGTGGGAAAGGCAGCGCAAGACCCGCAAGCAATGGGAGCCGCCCAAGCCGCCGACGCCCGACCAGAGCCACGACACGGTGGCGGTCCTGGTGCGCGACGGCAAGGGAATGCTGGGCGGCGTATGTACAACCTCCGGCTTGGCGCATAAACTCCCAGGCCGGGTCGGCGATTCGCCGCTCATCGGCCACGGCCTTTACGTCGATAATGCAGCCGGCGCCGCCGGCGGCACCGGCGTCGGCGAGGAGATCATCCGCATCGGCGGCAGCCTGACCATTGTCGAGGCCATGCGCCTGGGCCGCAGTGCCCAGGAAGCCTGTGAGCTGGCGGTGCGCAAGGCGAACAGCGTGGCCGTCCGGCGCGGAGTGCATCCGGCCTCGGTGGCATTCCTGGCCATGGACAAGCAAGGCCGCGTCGGCGCGGCATGCACGGAACGGACCAATTTTCAGTACGCCGTGGCGCGGCCGGGGAAGGTGGAATTATTGAAGGCACGGGAGATCAGCGTCAACGCGAGTTGAACGCACAATGCGGATGGCGCAGGAGCGATTCGAGTAACCTGCAGTCATTTGTCATCCGGGATCCCCTGAAACGGGGTTTCCAACCGCCTAACATGTTCCCTGTTGAGCTTGATCCGTTCCTCGCGAGGAAGATTGGCTAGAGACCTCTCTTTCGGAGCAGGCCCAGGTTCCAGCAAGATGCGAAGTCCATTTATATCACGATCCACCGATCCTATCAGTTGGTCATGATTAAACAAAAGATTGTAACTGCCGTTCCGCGGTGAAATATGGTAACCGGGCGCCTCAACCTGGAAAGTAGCATGGTCAGTGGCCAACCCGCCAAATCGAAACGTCCCGTCGGCTGCGACGTCGGTCGTCTGGGCCTCACTGATTCGCAAATCCTGGTGAACTTTCCGGATCGAAGCAGTGGTTTTCCCGGGCATCTTCCCGCCATCCGCAAGAACGAGCTTGCCAGACAACCGATAGCCGGATTCCATCACTAACGATCCCAAGTCCTGGGTAGTCCCGCTCTGGTCGACCGGAACGGTCCGGGGAGTAAGCACCCCATAGCGATAGCAGGTATTCATTGGACCAAAAAGGACGTATGTCCTGTCCGGACTTACATTCTCAAAACGAAATTCACCCTGGATGTTCGGAGCGGTTTCAAACCTTAAGCTTGGCGGTGAGAGTTGCGGCGGCTTGTCCGCCAAGAGCAGCGTAATGCCGGTCACCGGCTTCCCATCCTTCAACACGGTTCCCTTGAGCGTCACTCCGCGCCCTAGCTTCAATTCATGTTGTGTCTCCCCAGCAAGCAACGGACCTGTCTGTAGAGGCGCCATCTGCAGGGCATGCACGAAGAGAAGGATGGGTATCTCTTTATCCGTGACTCCCAGAGCAAAAGACCCTTGCTCATCTGTCACGGCGAGACGATCGACACCGCGGAGCGCGCCCAGTCGGAGGCTATTTTCCCCTGTTTTGAGACCATTAGTCCTGACCGTGGCTCCTGCCACTGGCCGGCCGTTGGCGTCAATAACGGTTCCCCGAAGAACCGATCCTTGGGCTAAGCGTTTCGCCTGGGACTTGAGGGTAAACTTGGCGGAGATCTCCCGCGGGGCGAGGTATTCTGAATATATCGGTGCGTAGTCTTTTGCCAGGATGAGAATGTCATAACGTAACGATGGACTCAGACCATTCAAAGCAAATCTACCGTTAGCATCCGCGGTTGCCCGCTTGCCGCATTCCGGGTACGCACTTCCAAGCACCCCTGCGGCATTCGACACTCGCGCATTGCGGATGACGACCTTTGCTCCAGAGACTGGGCGGCCGGCCTCGTCCAGGACAAGGCCGCTAAGCGTGGCTCGGCCCCCGAGAGCCTCCGGAGAAGGTGCCATGCTTACTGCAATGAGAAGTGCAAACATTGGTCACTTCCTTCAAGCGACGCTCTTGTGAAGTATTTTCGCGCATCTGCCGCTCAGCATCTGCAGAGTCGACATAGCGCACCCCCAAGCTTTGGCTCGTTTAGTCTCTCAATTGGACCATTACTGGGACACTCAGGCAAGAAAAGACTGGCCGAGACATGCCGCTTCATGAGCCCGTTTTACAGTTTGCCAGGGTCTGCAGTGCGAAGGATGTGGCGATAAGCGGGTCGTCCTCGCGGACGAGGACGGCGGGATTGATCCATGAGCCGTCGTCGCGCTGGCGCTTGAGCAGTTCCTCTGCGAGCGCATCTTGCCAAGCAATCTTCTTGTCGAACGCGCTCACTTCCTCCAGCTTTAGCGTATGCAGGACGCGGGCCACGGAGCAAGCGTAGTAGTAATAAAGCGCGGCTCGGTTGGGCTCGCGCTCTGAGCGGTATTGGCCTGGGTGAATTGTGGCGCTGAAGTGGGTCTCGAGCCAGTGCTGGGCGGCAGCGACGCGAGCGTCCGTTGCCGGCAAACCGCAGAACAGCAGAGCGCGGAGACCATCCGCCGTAGCGCTGCCGTAGGAGACGTAACGCTCTCGATCCTGGCGACCGCGGCCGGCAATTCCGGCTTTGTTGCGCACGCCGTCGTCGTAAATGAAAAAGAAGCCGCCGTCATCGAACGGCTGCTCTTCGCCGAAGTTTTGACAGCGTTCGACAAAGATTTTTGCTTTTTGAATTACGGGATCCTCGCTGGAAATGCCAGCCGCCCGCAGCGCTGATAAAGCGGCCAGCGTGGCGGAGAGATTGGATTCGGTCAAAGGAGGCGTGAGCTGGCCGGCGGGCGGCTTGCGCGGCAGCGTCGGACAGTAGCCCCAGCCGCCATATTCCTTGTCCGCCGGCTGCCAGCCCATAGCCTCTGTCAATTGGCGTTCACGCAGGTAAGCCAACCAGGCGTTGCGCGCCTTGCGTCCGGCTGCAGTGTTCTCAGCGCTAAAAAGCAAGACCGCGCCCGCCGAGGTATGCACGGGCTGGTTGAAGCCGTAAGGCCCCGGGTCGATCGTGCCGTCCGGCTTGACGAACGAGGCGAGATAAGCCAGGCCGCGTCGATAGGCTTCGTCCCGCTCAGGCGAAGTCGGCAGAGAACGCAGCGCTTGCAGCACCAGGGGGCTTAGCGATGCTCCATCCTTGAGAGCGCCGTAATGGTCCGAGCGCCAGGATCCATCCGCTGCCTGCTGGGCGCTAAGATAGCGGCCACCGCTTGCCAAGGCGAGGTCGATCCGATCCGCTTTTGAAACAGCCGGCTCGACGTGGGCACGGCCTGGTCCACAGCCGGTCGTGAAGGCTGCTGCAAAAGCGAAGACAAGGATAAAGGAGCGATCTGGAACAGACATTTTATCAGTGAGCCAAATGTAAAATATCGAATACTGAATACTGAATTACAAATGCCGGGAGGGCCTTCGACATTGAATATTCAGTATTCAATATTCAATATTTTCCGTCCTCATTTGCCGCCCTTGATCTTGGCGACCGTGGGCACCGGAGCGCGATCCGCCATGAGCACGAGCAGGGCCGTCGCGGTGCAGAAGGTCTTGCCCGTGATGCAGTGCTGCCCCGACCAGGCGCCGTCCTTGTCCTGGATGCGCGTCAGGTTATTAGCCATCGACTTGTCCCAGGATTCCCAGTCCTTGCCGCCCTTGACGACGAGGGTTTCGCTGATGTTCATGTAGCTCAGGAACTCCTCGCCGCCGTTGGAGCCGAAGCCCTGGATGAATTGCTGATCCTGCAGCCGCTTGACGACGGCATGCGTGGCCTGCTCACAGGTCATCTCGACCTCGGCAAAGCGCTTCAGGTCGGCCTCGGCCTTGGCCTTGTCGCCCTTGGATGCAGTAGGCTGCGCCAGGATGTCGCGGGCCTTCTTCTCCTGAAGGCGATTCGTGTTCACAGACTCTTGCAAGGCGGCCACGCTGTTGCCTGCCGTGTAGATCGGCACACCGGCGTCCGAAGGTCCTGCGGCGGGAGCGGTTGTCGCGGCACGGCCGGCAGCTGGTCCCGCAATGCCACCGCTTCCTGCGCTACCTTTTACCCCACCAAGCTCTGACAGGCCCGCGCCGGCGCCACCCAAACCGGCGCCGCCCGCGGCCGGCGGCTTGGAAGCCATGAACGTGCCGCTCTTGGCATCGAACGAATCCTTCGCCTGGTTTTCGGCGCGCACCAGGCTCTCCTGCTTGACCTGACCGCCGGCCTGGCTGGCGCGGTTCAGACCCTTGCTGGCCAGGCCCTGCGAGAACACCGAGGCCCAGGCGGTGTTGCCGGCGAAGGTGCCGTCGGCCTTTTGATTGTCCTCGATCTTGCCGATGGTCTTGTTGAGCGCGGCCACGAGCCGTTTCTCGCTCTTCTCATCGGGCATGTGGCCTTTCAACTCGGCCAGCACCATGACCGCCAGAAAGGTATCCACGTACGGGCCGATCTTGCCCTGGACCTGTGTGCCGCGAATATCGGTGACGTAGAGCGATTTGGAATCGGACTTCTCAATGCTCGCGCAGAGAAACTCGGCGGCGCGGGCCAGGTTGCCGGCGTACTTGCCATCCCGCGGCGTGTTGCCGGCGCGGAGCAGTGCGAGCGCGGCGGCGCTGGTGTTGGCGACATCCGGCGGGTCGGTGACGTTCGCGCCTTCGATGCGGCCGCCGCCTTGCAGATCGTTGCGCCAGCCGCCGCCCTGGCCCCAGCCGCCGTTCTGGTTCTGTTGACCGGCGAGGTAGGCCAGGGCCTTTTCAATGCTGGCGCTCAATGGCTTGGCTTTGACCGCGGCGGACGCAGCCGGCCGGGCCGGCGGAGCCTCTGCCAAACTGCCGGTTTGCTTGGGCGCGTCGCCGGCGCGGAGACCGGTCAAGCCGGCGAATGCCGCCAGACTTGCCAGCAGCAGTGCCAGGCGGATGCGGGTTTGTCGGTGCATGGGATGTACCCCCATAAAAGTGATTGGACATTTTCGGACACGAGGGAAGCGTGTGTTTGAAAGTCTCCCAGGACGCGCCGCGCGGCGTTGTAACAACCGTGTAAAGATCAATTCGGTAGAACGGCGCGCCGGCGTACGCTCGGCCCACACTAGTAAGACGTGGCTGGGCCGAAATTGTTTCCTGATTCTATTGGGAAGCGCATGACTTGCGGGCGAATCATTTCTTCTTCGGCAACGGCGGCGCGATGGTGATGTCGAGGCCGTCACTGCCCAGGTGATTATCCAGGAGATCGATGCGGCCGTTTTCGCGCAGCTTCGTGAAGATCTTGCCGATTTCGTTCCACCAGATCTGCGCCAGGTAATGCGGGTTGGTCTTGCGCGATTCCTGGTACTGGCGGAGCCGTTTTTCAAAGCTGGCCGCTTCCGCCCGGGCGCCGACGAGCTGCTCGTTGAGGTAGGCGGCGGTCATTTTTTCCAGGCGATCCCGCTCCGCCTCTGCGGCGTTCAAGCGGCCGGCGGCTTCCTGGCGCGCCTTGTGGACCGTCGTGCCGATCTCTGTCTGGGCACTGCTCACCTGGTCGAATTCCCGTTTGACCTCGTCCGGCGGGAACAGGTAGCTGACGCTGGCGCCCTGGATGCGAACCCCCAGCCGATAGGGTCTGAGCAGGGCGGCGACGCGCCGCGTCAACACGGCCGGCAGCTCGGCCTTGCCGGCGATGAGCACCTCATCCACGTTGCGCCCGGCCAGCCACTCCGCCAGCACGGCCTCCGCCGTCCGCGCAATCACGCCGTCGCTGCGCTCGATGTTGACGACGTAATCTTCAATGTGAGCGCTGTCCACAGCATAGTCCACCACGACCTGAACGTTGACGAGGTTCTGATCGCCCGTGAGCAGTTGGCCGGCGGGGGTGGTCTCGTCCATGTCGTCCCCCTGCGGCTGAAAGCCGACGCGCACGCGGCGGACGAGGTCCACGGGCACGCGATCGACGCGATCCATGCCATAGGGCAGCCCGACCAGGAGGCCGGGACCCGAGATGTCCACGACCTTGCCGAAGCGACGGACCACGGCGCGCTCGCCCGGCCGCACCTGCGTCAAACCCGTGAGCAGGTAAACCAGCATGCCAGCGGCCAGCAGGTAAAGGAAGGAGCGCATGCCTAACGGTCTCCCCCGGCTTCCGGCTTGTTGGAGGTAATGCGGCCGTTCTCGGGCTTGGACAGCGGCTTGCTGGTCCCCGGCGGCGGCGGCTTGAAGAGCAGGTCGAACAGGTCGCGGTTGCTCGACATCAGGAGTACGGTCTTGTTGTCGCCCAGGATGCGTTCATACTCAGCCAGTTTCTTGAGAAAGGTATAGAAGGCAACATCCTGGCTTTGTGCCAGATTACGAATGCGGTCGGCGTCCGCCTCGGCCTGGCCTTTGAGGCGTTGTTCGCGGGCGCGGGCGTCGGCGAGCAGCGTGCGTTCCTGGTACTCGGCCTGGCTGAGGATCTCGCGCGACTTCTTCAGCCCTTCGTTTTGATAATCGGCGACCTTGCGGTTGCGCTCGCTGCGGATGCGATCGAAAATCGCGTCGCGCACCTGGGCCGGGTAGTTGAAGCGGCGCAGGCGGATATCCACCAACTCCACGCCATAGGCGCTACGGGCCTTGTCACGCAGGCTTACGCGCTCGCCGCCGTTGTCTTCCTTGGTCTTGATCTGATCGAGCAGCCGCTGGCTCAACTTCTGCATGCGCTCCTCGACCTGCGGGGCGGGGGCGATGCTGATCAGGTCTTCGAGCTTCATGTTGCCGATCTCGGCGCCGAGCCGGCTGCTGATTTCTTGCCCGAGGATGGTCTCGACCCGGTCGGGTGTGCCGATGGCGCGGACGAACTGATCCACGCCCGCCTTGTCGGCAATCCGCCAGCATGCGTAGGCGCTGATGGTGAGCGGCTTGTCGATGGTCTTCAGGTTGGGATCGCGCGTGAGCAGTTCCGCGCTGGGCAGATCGAAGACTTGCAAGCGACGATCCAGGCGCTGCACGGACTGGACCGGCCAGGGGACTTTGAAATGGAGGCCGGCTTCCGCCGGCAAGGTGCCGTCGTAGGTTGCGACCGGCTTGCCGAATTGCGTGACATAGACGAACTCGCTGCGGTCGACCGTGAAGTATGACGACGCGAGCAGGCACAGGACCAGGATTGCCAGGCCCGTGATGAACAGTTTCTTACGCATGATTGCACCTGACCGTCTTTACCGGCGTTCTTTGGGTTCCTCATTTCGTGGGTTGCGCGGGCCGCGTTCGGGCGTAGTCAAAAGCGGGGCAGGCAGCCGGAATTGTTCCACATCCAGGAACAGCAGATGTCTGCGGCCCGGCACTTGCTCCGCATCAATGATGACCTTGTCGCGGCCGGCGAGAGCGCGCGTCAGGGTGTCCCAGAGCAAGCGGAACTCGGTCAAGGCAGCCGCGGCGGCCAGCCGCTGCTGCCGCTTGCGCTGGTATTCGGCATAGGCCAAAGCCGGCTGATGAGAGCGCCAGGTCGCCGCCAGACCTTCGGCCAGCAGCCGGGCTTCTTCGGGGAAGTTCAAGCGGGTTCTTAGCGCTTGCCTGGCCAGGAAGGCGTCGTGGGCCGCTTCGGCCTGGGAAACGATTTCGTGAGCCGTGGCGCGGGCCTGCGCTTGCATCTGCAATGCCGTCGCTTCGGCTTCGGCTACCCGTTTGGCCGCCTCGGTTTCCGCTTCTTTGATCTGACGCTCGCGCCCGGCCATGGCGCGCGTCACCTCATGGTATCCCGCCACGACCTCCTGGGGGGGATGGACGTCCTGCAGCGTGAGGCCGCTGAGCCTGATGCCCAGCCCGCCGTATGCGGCGCAACGCCGGTGAATTCGAGCCAGCACCTGCTGCTGGAAGACTTCGCGATTGCTCGTGAGCAGGTCGAGAAACGGCTCGGCCGCAACCGATTGGCGCAGGACCGATTCCCCGATCGCGCGCAGGAGAGCGTCCACGTTGCTGACACTGAAGAGATAGACATGCGGATCGGCGATGATATAGCGGACGGTCGCCTGCAATTCCACGAGATCGCCGTCCCCGGTAATCATCAGCGCTTCCTCGCCAACATTGCTGGCGCTGACTTCCTCGTGTGGGCTGGACCAGGCCAAAGCGCCGGGACGACCGCGGCGCCGGCTCAAAGAGCGAAAGCCGATGTCCACGGCATGCACGCGCGCCGGCTGCAAGCGCACCGTATCCTCAACAGGCCACGGCCAGCGCCAGTGCAACCCAGGGCCAAGATCCGCGATCGGTTCACCGAAGCGGCGCACGACCGCCAATTCATCCGGGCCGACCTGAACGAGGCCGCTTAGCGCATAAAGCGCGAACAGCAGAACGGCCAGACCGGCCAGGACAGGCCGGGCATGATCTTCCAGCCAGTGCAGGAGATCGTGCAGGCTGGCACGCTGCTCCAGCCACTGGTCCGCCGATTGCAGAGCGCCCCGGAAGCGCTGCCAGGCCGGGCTGCTCGGCGCGCGCTCAAACCAGAGCAACCGCATGGCATTGAGCAATACCGCCAGCGAGCCGATCTGATGGTAAATGACGGCGACGAGTGGCGATTGCTCGTACCAGCCCGGCGGCGCGAACAACGGCCAGAGCCAGGCCGTCAGCACGATGCCCAGCGCGTTCACGGCAAAGGCAAAAATGATGATGTTCTGGTGGATGATGCGAACCGTCTCGCGCGACAGCCGCAGCAGCAGCGGCAACGGCCGGAGCGGATCGCCCATGAGGACCAGGTCCCCCGCCTCGGCGGCGATGTCCGTGCCGGTGCCGCCGAGGGCCAGACCGACGTCGGCGCGCGCCAGCGCAGGCGCATCGTTGATGCCGTCGCCGACCATGGCCACCTTGTGCTGCTTCTGCCAGGCGGCAATGAAATCGGCCTTCTGTTCCGGAAGCAAGCCGGCATGCACCTCCGTGATGCCGAGGCTGTCGGCCACGGCGTGGGCCACCGCCGGCCTGTCGCCGGACAGGAGCGCAATGTCGCGGATGCCCAGTTGCTGCAATTCGGCGATAACTCCCGCCGCTTCGGGTCGCAGGCGGTCGCGGGCGCCGATGATTCCCAGGACGACGCCGTCACGCGCGACAATCAGGGCAGTCTGGCCGGACTGGTCCAGTCGCTCAAGAAGTTGACGGATTTCCGGAGCCGGAGCGATACCCTGCTCTTCAAGAAGCCTTTGGCTTCCCACGATCAGCGTGCCGCGCGGCGTGCGGGCCACGACTCCGGCGCCCGGATGGGCGACAAATTCATCGACGCTTTCTGGGATGAGGCCGCGCTGCATCGCCGCCTGAATCAGCACGCGGGCAAGAACGTGTTCGCTCTTCTGTTCGGCGGTAGCCGCGGCGTGGAGCAACTCTTCGGCGGAAATGCCATTCAGCGGGAACAGGTCGCCTAGTTCGAGGCGGCCTTCGGTGAGTGTGCCGGTCTTGTCAAAAGCAAAGGCGGTGACCGACGCCAGGCGCTCCAGCGCCGAACCGCCCTTGATCAGCACGCCGGTTCCCGCCAGCCGGCCGAGTGCGGCAATGATGGCCGCCGGCGTTGCCAGAATAAGCGCGCAAGGACATGCCACGACGAGAACGGACAGGGCCGGATAAAGGCTGCGGCTGACATCGCCCCAGCCGAGCTTGCCGTCCGGCCGCAGCGCCAGCCAGCGGGTCCCGAGACTTACGAGAAACGTGAGGGTTGCCAGGCTCAAAACCGCCGGCAAGAAATAGCGCGCCAGCTTGTCCGCGGTGCGTTCCAAAGGCGCCTTATCCTTGAGTGCCTGCCGGGTCAGCTCGATCACGCGCCCGGCGACGGTCTGCTGAGCGACCCGGCGCGTCCGGATGGTCAAGGCGCCGAGCTGATTGATGGAGCCAGCCAGGACTTCATCGCCGGGTTTCTTTTCCACCGGCAGGCTCTCTCCGGTTAGCGCGCTTTGATCGACTGCCGAGCCCCCCTCAATGACCACGCCATCCACGGGCACCTTGCCGCCCGGCTTGACGAGGACACAATCCCCGGCTTGCACGTCGCCTGTGAAGACGCGTACTTCCTGGCCGTCACGCAGCACCCAGCACCGACGCGGGAAGACCTCGGCGATACGCTGAATGGCCCGCTGGGTCCGCTCGAAAGTCAGGCTCTCCAGACATTCACCGACCAGGCCGATGAAGACAATCTCGGCGGCAACGAGCGGCTCACCCATGAGAATGGCGGCGACGCCGGCCAGGGCCAGTGCCAGGTCGGCACCCAGCCGGCCTTGCAAAAGGCTTTCCAGCGCGCCGAAAAGAACCCGCGCTCCGCCCAGGATAGCCGCCAGCAGAACGATGCGATAACCGCCGACCTCCTGCGACCAGCGCGCCCAGTCCGGCACATTGACACCCAGTCCGCCCAGCCAGACGGCGACGCGCGGCCAAAGGTCAATCGCCATGATGGACCCGATAAGCGCCGTCAGCAGATAGAGCGACAGATTGCTCCTGCGCTCGAGAACCGGGTCAACGTGTGAAATCTCACGATGCATGCGTACTATATCGGGGTCAGCGACAGGAACCGGCCGGGCGGGCAAGTCCAATTCCCTGGATTTGCGTGTGTCATTCAGGCTATGGCGGCCAGCGGCATGAGTCAAGCGCCTCTTCTCCCGCGCTTGCTGCCGGATAGACAATCCTCATGCCGATCTACTTCATGCTCCTTGACGCCAGGCAATTTCATCAGGATATCATCCCCGCGCTGTCGGTTAGCTGGCGGCAGCGCAGTTTTGCGCCTTGCTCTGACTTATGCCGCTGTCTGCTGCCCGCCGCCCAGACCTTCGAGGAGAAGTTCCATGTACTTGCCGGCCAGACGATCATTGCCAAGGTGGTGCAGGGCTTGCCATTCGATCGCGACCGCTGGAAGCTTCTGGTCGGCGAGATTCTTCTTTTCGCCGCCGCGGAGGTCCCCGAAATCGAAGTCGTTCCAGAAACCATGCTTTGCCTGGTCGCTCCAGATGCATACCTTGACGAGACGGGTGAACGTCGAAACTTCCCGCCCATTCAGCAAGCGCATGCGGGCGCTCGCGACCTTGATTTCGGCGGCAAGGTGTACCGGCCGGAGAAGGCTGGTTACAACGATACTCCAGATGTTGACCGGCTGGCTTCCTATCTTGGCGCCCAGGAACCGGAGCGGTGGACGGTCTCCGATCTGAAGGGGCTGCGCGGCGTAAGCGACGATGCCGAGCGTGCAGATGAACTGGCATTTGCTCGCGAGTGGTTTCCCGCCCTTCGCGAACTTTACCAGCAAGCGCAGGCAAACAGGCACGTGGTGGTTTGTGAAGTGCTGTAGCCACGCGCGGCGATCAACGACGTGCGGGGAAGCGGGCAAATCTCTATAAAACCTTGACGACATCATGAGCACGACAGCCATCCCCGCTCAAGCCTTGTGGTGCGGATGGGAACCGCCGGTGGCTTTGCCGCGTACAGAATATTCCTGGCGCGCGGTGCTGGTTTTACGGAAACGGCAGTCCTTGTGGAGGTTAGGTTTCCTTGCTGGGTCCTATTTTCGTCCGCGAATGGCTGACCGTACCGCGCCAGCCGCGCCATTATGTCATGCGGGTCGCCTACCTGGGGCTCTTGTGGGTCCTCGGACTTACCGCCTGGCAATACACGATCGGCTGGGAGCAGACCGCGACGCTCGGAGACAACGCCCGCTTCGGCTTCCTGCTCTTTCAGGTCCTGACGTATTACGTCCAGCTACCGCTCTTGATCTTCTTCTCCGCCCTGTCAGCAGCCAGTGCTGTGGCGCGCGAAAAGGATCGCCGCACCTTCGTGCTCCTCTTGATGACGGATCTCCGCAATTATGAGATCGTCCTGGGGAAGCTGCTGGGCAGCCTGTTGCAGATCGTCCTTCTGCTCGGGACGATGGTGCCGTTTCTTTTTCTGCTCGTCCTCCTGGGCGGCGTGGCGCCCGAGCAAGTGGTGCAGGCGACCGTGGTGATGGCGGCCACGGCTTTGGCGGCCGGCTCGCTGGGAAGCCTGATTGCCTTATGGCGCGATAAAACGTTTCCAGCGTTGGCGCTGACGGCGTTGTTCTTGGTGCTCTATCTCTGCCTCGTGCAGGGGCTCGGTAAACTGCCGGCGCTGGCCGACTGGCTCGGCATGCACAGTTCCCATCAGTGGCTTGCCGTGGAGACGTGGCAGAAGTGGTTGAACCCGTTTCAGGCCATGGAGAGCGTACTGGAAACGACCGCCGAAAACGCGGCGGCCTTCGCCCCCCCGTATCGCTTTGCCGTCGCCATGCTGGTGCTCACGTTCCTGCTCAATGCCTGGGCGATCCTGCGCCTGCGCGTCTGGAATCCAAGCGGCGAGCCCGTCATGCAGCGCGAGGCGCCGGGGACGGAAGCAGACGAGGACAAGGATCGCGCCGCTGCCCATGCTGCTCCCGGCGCGGTTCGCGGCGTCTGGGCCAACCCGATCCTGTGGCGCGAGATATGTACGCGCGCCTACGGGCGGCGGCCGCTTCTCGTGAAGGTCGCCTACTTCGTGGCGCTGGCGCTTATTTGCACGTTTGCCCTGGAACCGCTGTGGGCTTCCGGCCCGCGCAGTCCTTACCTGGCTGCTTACGGCCTGGTGTCGGTCGGCGTGCTGAGCTTGCTCCTGGTCAGTGCCCAGGCGGTGACGGCCATCACCTCGGAGCGCGATACGGGCGCGCTGGACCTGTTGCTGGTGACCGATCTGACCCCACAGGAATTCATCTTCGGCAAGCTCCTGGGCATCTGCTACAACGCCAAGGAATACCTGGTCCCCCCTCTCATCCTGGCCGTGGTTTATGGTTGTTATGGGATGCTCGCGACGCCGCCGCGCGCGCACCCGGAGCTGGCGCTCTCCAAGAACGTGGAAGCCTTGCTTTGCATCGAAATGGGAGCCGTGATCCTGATGGCATTCGCCTGCGTGCTGGGGGTCCACGTGGCGCTGCGAAATGTCAACAGTCAGGCAGCCATCGTCAACACGCTGGCGACGATCTTCTTCCTGTCCGCGGGCACAGGGTTCTGCATCAAGTTGATCCTGATCAATAGCCGTTTTGAATCGCAATGGTTCAGCTTCATCTTTTTCCTGGCGGCAGGAATCGGCGGGCTTCTCTGGGTGCTCAGCGCCGACCGGCCCTCGGGCGCCTTGACGCTGGCAAGCTTTCTGGATCCGCCCGCCGTTTTCTACGCGGTCACCACGATTCTCATCGCCAAGCCGGGAAGCGAAGAATCCGGCGATCCGCTCGTGCCGTTCCTGGTCGTCGGCGGCGCATTCGGGTTCACCGTGGCGGCAATGCTGGTGCCGCTTCTAAGCGAGTTCGACGTGGCTTTGGGGCGAACAACGGCGGGACAGGAGTAGTTGGAGACTAGCTGTTCGTCCGGCCCGCCTGCGAGTTCCGTCCACCCGGTTTCGGTGGGGAATAGGCATTAAGGGCGTCATAATAGAGATTCACGTGAGCGATTAAGCGCTCTGCCCCCGCATCATCCAAGGTGTGCCACTTTGCCTCGTCGTCGCGTTGGCTAGGCGCATGGGGTTGCAGGAGCGCCCGACCGTTATCGACAACCGGCTCCACGACCCACCGATAGAGGCCTTTGGGTTTGCGGACTCCAATTACGAAGACGCATAAGGGAAGACCGGCCTCAAAGGCATCTCTTCCCAGGTGCGAAAGTACGCCCTCGTCGGCATTCTGGATGGTTGGCAGGTCCAGGTGGGCGACCATTTGCGCGCCAAAGAATCGCGTCGTTGATTTGCCGCCCTTGAGGATCTCGACCAAAAGGTCGATCGCTATGTCGCGTCCGGCATAGGGTCGAACCGCTACGTCGTTACGTTTGGTCAACACAAGGGAAGCAAAGGCAAATGCTCTCTCCTCCATGAACCACTGTTCTTGTTTCGTCATGTTCTCACCGGTCAACGAAATAGGATCCTACGAGCACCATGTCTCGGCTTGCCCAGAAGTTCTGAACCTCGTGCCAGAGCCGTTTCAGATTGCCGCAGTCCAGCAAATGTCTGGCGGGAAGTCCACCCAGGCCCGCCTGTCTGGGCTCATTCATCGAGAGGAGGTATCCCACCTCTCGCGGTTCGTCAATCCCGACGATGTAGGTCGGGATGGGTGAGGCAACCATCCTCTGCACAACTTTTCTATTCACATTCACCCGAAGACGTCTTTCACCACTTCCCTGTCGAAGTCCTTGCCTCGTTGATGTTACCTGGACGAAGAAGAAGTATGCTTCGCTGCCGACAAGCTCCACGAGATAGTCAAAGGTTGGATACTTGTCGCCCAGGAACCGGGGGCGGAAATACGGTTCGTCTCGAGCAGGGCAGATCTGCGTCATGAGCAAGCAGAACAGCCACTGTCCCCGGTCCCCAATGTCATCCGCTGCCACGACATACCCCGACGCACTGCCTGTCCTGAACGACCGAAATCGAATGATACCAGAGCAAGCACGGGTCGGTCGATGCCCGTTCCTCTGCTTTCCTCATTCCCGGCAGCGTGGCCGTTCAGCATCCGGTTTCCGCGATTATTTAAGCTGGACGGACTGGCCGACCGGCATCACGGTTTGCAATCGCTGCAGGTCTTTAGGGAGCTAGTGCCGTGCTGGCGGGCCCACTTCACCAACTCCTGGCGGTTGGTCGAACACACCTTCCGCCGTTTGGTAAGGCTGCCCCACTCGCCAGCCTGCCAGTCGGTGCTACCCGGATGCAGGCAGTTGACCCGGTGAAGCATCCAGTCGCGAGCGGCTTTGCAGTTGATGAAAAAACCCGCAGGATTATCTTGCCACCACAGTTGGAACGCCTTGTGAGCTTCTTCCCGGTCGTCGTCGAAGAAATCAGACATCATATTCATCTCGTCAAGAGGTTTCTCGGACGGCATGCCCAACACGCGGGCCACGAAGGCGTTCCACAACTGGACTCGGTATTTGATCAACTTTTGCCCGAAAATCCTCCCAGACCTTTTCTTGCTTTTTCAGATAATCGTCAACGGCTTGTTGGTTAGCCAGGTAAAAGGTAATGGCTCCGTAAACCTCTTCAAGGCTGATGCTGGGATACTGGTCCTGAATCGTTTCTGGCGAGTGACCGAGTTGAAAGCCGATCACCACGGAATCAAAGCGAGACGCGCGTTCGACCGACGCGATAGACGCCGGATTCATCGATACGCACATACGATTTGGAGTTGTCCATGCTCGCCATTATACCATCCGGCCGGTTCAAGGCTCGGGGAAACGCAGCTTGCGTTGGGGGTCCAGGACCCGGGCAAATAACGCTTGCCTTTCCCCCTGGTAGCTTAATCGGAATAACAAGCGGTTTTGTCCTTGTCGCAATTGAACCTCTACGCCTGCTTGGTCCGGCGAGGCAGCCCCGGCGCCCGGCCTGCCCTGGTAGACCGGTTGGCCGTTGAGCCACACGCGGATTGAAGCACTCGTTCCCAGTTGCAAACGCGAACGCAACGCCTCAGGCGCGGATACTTCTGCGGCCACGTAGACAGCCTGGTCAGCACTGTTTTTCATCTGAGGCAAGGGGATTTTCCCTTGGGTGCCGACAACAGGCCAGTTCCAGTTGGCTTCCTTGCTTTTCAAGGGATCTTCCTTATTGATATGCACCGGCGCGTTTTCCGCGAATGGTCCGGCAACGGCGACATCGGTCAAAAATGGACTGGCCATCAGGTAGCGAATCAGGTCTCGAAAGTCTTGCTCTGTCAGGTTCTTGTTCAAACCTTCCGGCATCAGGGATTTTTCCTGCACGGTGATTTCGTCGATATCTTTTCGCAAGATTACCTTGAGATTGTCGTTCTCATTCTTCAGCGTTACCGATCGATCGTCTTCTGCGTGCAGCAATCCCGTCTCGACGCGGCCGTTCTTGAGGGCGACAAAGCGGGTGTAGTAGGGCTGTCCCACGACGCGATTCGGATCGAGAACGTTGACGAGCAGATAGTCAATATCGCGGGCGGCGCCGTCCAGGTTTGGACCGACATCGTGCCCCTTGCCCTCAAAACGGTGGCACTTGGCGCATTGGTTTTCGAATACCTGCCGGCCTTTCGCAAACGAGCCGCGGCCTTCACCGAGCGCGGTGCGCATGCGTTCGATCAAGGCATTGAGCTCGGCCGGTGTCCTCTCCCGCACCTTGCCCCACACGGCTTCGATCTGGCCATTTAGTTTGGTGTCGCGCAAAGCGCGAATGCGCAGGATCGTGTTGTCATTGAGATCGGTGCGCGGCACGTCCTTGCGGCCCACAGCGGCCAACAAATCCCCGGCCCAATCCTTGCGCCCGGCAAGCAGATTTACCGCCTCGACCCGCACCGGCGCCGGATAGGAGTTCCAGCCTTTGAGTACGGTGCGGCCTACCTCAGGGCGATCGTAATGAGCGAGCGTGCGGCAAATCTCGCAGCGCACTTCCTCGTTGGCCTCACGGGCCAGCAGATCTTCCAGCGGTTGTAGCGCCTCCAGCGGGCGCGCCGCCGCCAGGTCCCGAACCGCGTCCACGCGTTCCCCCGTCGGCTTGTGCGCATCCAGGGCCAGAGCCAGGGCGTTCTGCAGCGCCTGCAGGTCATGGAACTTTACGGCCAGCCGGCGCGCCAGCCGCTGCACTTCCAGATCGGGATCACGCTGCAGGACCGCGGCGACCGCATGCCAGTTATCCGGAGGCTCAAGCTGCCGATTTTCGAGACCTTGAAGCAGCCCTTCGAGAGCACGGCGGCGAACGACTGAGCTATTGGTGTCCTGTAGAAAGCCGATCGCCGCCTTGATCGCCGCGGCACGGTTCGTGGCCAGGAGCCGCCGGCACACGCGGGGCACAATTTCTTCGTTGAGCAGCGGATTGTCTTCCGCATGCTGAGTCAGAAAAGCCAAAGTGGTCCCCTGCCCGGGTGCCACAACCGGCTCATAAGCCAGCCAGATCATCAAAGGAAGATCCGGATCGTGTGCATCTTCCTTGTGAAGCAGCAAGTTCTCGAGCACCGGGAGACGTGCCTCGAGCGGCAAGTGCTGCGCGGTGCAGGCTAGCTGCAAGCGGACCACCGGCGATGGGTCGGCCCTGGCTGCCTCGGCGAACCGCGCCAGCATGCTGGCCGATGGCGTTCCCTCTTCGCCGGCAAAGCGAACGGCCCACGAACGAACCCACGGGCTGGCGTGTTGCAGGATCTTGGTGAGCGTTGCCTCATCGAGCGCGCCGACGGCATGCAGTCCCCACAGGCCGCGCAAGCAGAGCGTGTCTTCCTTGCCGGCCATCGCCATTTCCTCGAGCAGCGGCGCCACGGACCGGTTGCGCCGCTCGCCGAGCAGTCGAAGCGCTGTGCGATACCACCACGGGTTATTATTCCTAAGCAGCCCAACCAACTCGCGACTCGACTTCTGGGATAGGTCGGGCGGCGGACTGGCCTTCACGCCTTGCCGCTGAATCTTGTAAATCCGTCCATGGGTCATGTCCCAGCTATCGGGCGCGGCCTGGTGACAGGGGTTTTGATCGTGCCAGTCGATCACATAAATGGAGCCATCGGGCCCCCAGCGCATATTGATGGGACGAAAGTTCTTGTCGCCGCTGACAAGAAAATCGGCGCCGTGATGGGCAACGTACGTGGAGCCGCGACGCTCGAGGATGTCGCGCTTGATGCTGCAGCCGTGGATACTGCCCATGAGCACACTATTCTTTAGCTCGGGCGGAATGTCGTCACCCTGGAGGACAAGCACGCCGGCGTGGGCCCAGCCGCTCTCCTGATGATGGGTGTGGTCACTGATCTCGCGCAGCAGACCGTAAGCGTATGGGTTTTGACTGCTGCCCGCCTGGCGAATGTAGGTTCCACCGGGAATGATGTGGAAGAAATGCGGGATAACACAGGCGGCCAGAAACGCCTGGCCGTGCGCGTCGAAGTCCAGGCCCCAGGGATTGCTTG